>JABDJR010000071.1 GCA_013003415.1 Candidatus Eiseniibacteriota bacterium
CTCTTGGATGGTGCCCGCGCTCCCCGGCGCAAAAACGATACCTCCCTTAGCAATCGTAACCAACCCATCTTCCCGCACGCTGTTGGCAAAGTACTTAGCAATGTGAGTGGCAAAAGGGTTGGGGGGCTCGTGACCATAAAGCCATGTGGGAATGCCCAGACTGACATGGTTCTCACCGGGGGCCGGGTATTTGGCCTTCACTTCAAAAGCGCGGGCCAACCAATCGTAGTCCCGGTAGCTTCCCGCCTGAGCCAGATGCGCTACCGCATCATCGAGATCCGCCTCCTCCCGATCTGCAAACCAGGCGCCCAAGTGGGTTGCTTCCATGGCGCCAGGGCCACCGCCACTCGCCAAAAGCAACCCCTCGCGGGTCATGTTTCGCGCCAACCGCGCGATTTCAAGATAGGCCTCTTCACTGCGCTCCATGGAGTGACCGCCCATGATAGCGACCACCAAACGATCTTTGGCCACGGACTTCAGGAAATCGTCGATTCCATCGGAGATGGCGTGGTCATGAAGGCGGCGGCTCAAGGTCGTAAGAATGTTGTCCGGCTGATCGCGCCCCGAATTGTGCCAGTGCCGATAGATACGCGCGTCGGGGGTGCGGCAGTAAGTGCACGGTTCTTTGGGGTCGAACTCGGCGAACAGCTCCTCGGGAGTGTAAAGCGTCGGTCGGTAGGGCTTGAAAGGAAGATCCGGAAGTTCAGGAAAGACGAGAGCCCCACTCCGATGAAGATGACACAGAAGTTCGTCGGAAATCACGCAGCCCATGAATAGAGCCCCATCGACTTCGACACGCTTGATGGCTTCAGAAAGATTCGTGAGGTCGAGACCCTGAACTGCAATGCTAGACAACGATGTTTTTGCATCGAGGTGGGTCATGAGTTCCTGCTGATGATGAATTTCGTGCAAACCTGATTCTCCTTTTGGGGTACGACACCTTTTTCTACCAGGTGGGTACGCTCGAAGAACTATACAGGCGAATGCATGAGGAGAGGGATGGGGTGCGGGTGGTTTACAAAGTCTGGAATGTCGGGGCCGGACAGGGGCGAAGCAAAGCGGGGGCAAGGGAAAACAAGAAATGAGGGCAAAAAAATGGGGATGCATGCCCTAAAGGGAGCATCTCCCTAAAGCGGCGAAGCAGCCAATACACCGTCGCCGGAGGGATTCCCCTTGGGCACAACACTCCCCATGGGAAGGTTTGTGGCCTTCATATCCAAGGAACGGGGATACCCGGCAATTTTCGACCAAGGAACACGCAAGTTTTTTGGCACTTTTTGTAAACGACTGTGCATAAAAGGGTTAAGTGGAGAGAAAAACGATCGCAAGAGGGTGACTTTTCCGGTTAAAGCCGGGTCTAAAGTTGTGACTGCGGAGGTACACAGGAACTCGCGGGATCGAGACCACAACTCAAGACTTACACCGTGCCTCCTGCAGTCACCCGGTTTTGGCCAACTGTCGCCCCAATGGCACACAAGAAATAGACCTTGCGATTCGCCGGAAGCTTGCCCCCGGCATCGTGGGATGGGAGCCCTGGTCCCGACTGGGGCTTTCCACAAACTTCAGAAATTGGTTTCGGATTGCTGCCCGGAACCACATAGGGTTCGGCTCTACGGGGCCGAACATCCCCGGAAGAAGGGGCCGAATCACCTTGATTCGGCCCCGACTTTATTTGAGTTTCTCCTCGACGTAATCCCCGACCATGGCATCGAGAGTGGCCAAGTCCACGGCACCTTGGGACAACACAACGTCGTGAAACTCTTTGATGTCAAATGCGCCACCAAGCTTCTCTTTGGCCATGGCGCGCAAGCGGAAGATCTCCCGCTGTCCTAACTTGTAGGCCAAAGCTTGTCCCGGCCACGCAATGTAGCGGTCGACTTCATTGGCGATGTTATTGGGTGCCAAAGAACTGTTGGCAATCATGAAATCGATCGCCTCTTGGCGACTCCAACCCAAAGCATGAAGGCCGGTATCAACAACCAAACGACAAGCGCGCCACGAGTCGTAGCTCAACATGCCAAGCCGATCGATATCGCTACTATAAAGACCCATCTCGTTGGACAAGCGCTCGGTGTAGAGAGCCCAACCTTCCACAAACGCTGTTACTCCGGAGTGTTTACGGAAGGTAGGAATGTCTTCCAACTCTTGGGCAATCGCAATCTGCAGATGATGCCCGGGAATGGCCTCATGAAAGGCCAACGCCTCGGCTTCATAGCGGGGACGCGTTTCGGGCGCGTAAGTGTTGATGTAATAGGAACCGGGCCGAGAGCCGTCGGCGGCAGGCCGGCGGTAGTAGGCAATGGTGGAGTGCTTTTCCTCGTGGGGTTCAATACGAACTACATTACAAGGGGCCTTCGGCAAAACGCCAAACCACTCGGGCATGACCTGACGCGCCCGCTCCAGAGCTTCCTCGGCCTTGGCCTGGACTTCGTCGCGGGTCTCAAAATGAAGATCCTTGTCGTCCCGGAGCATGGTATGGATCTTTTCCAGATCGTCCGTGCCCAATACCTTCTTTCCTAGGGCCCGCGTCTCGGCATTGATCTTTTCAACTTCTTGAAGACCAATCTTGTGAATCGCTTCGGGGGAGATATCGAGAGACGTGTGCACGAGCACCATGTTTTGGTAGCACTCAAGGCCCCCGGCCAAATGACTGATCCCGGGTTTCTCCTGGCTCCGTGCGTTCGGGAGAATTTCGGCCTTGAGATAGTCCCGAAAGTCCATGAGGGCGGGACGAACTTCCTGCGTGATGATCCCCCTCAAAGAGCGCGCAAAGGAGGCCCGTTCCTCGCCGGTCCAGGCGCTGGGAGTCTCGTGAGCCGGTTTCATGAGCGCCCAATCTTCCACCGATTGCTTTTCCAGCTCGTCGAGCTGTTCAATCACTTTGCGCACCGCAACTTCGGTGGCGAAGTTGCCCGCTTTGGCTCCGCGCATGATGTTCTTTTGGTGCTGGCGGATGTAGGCCCCCATCTTCTCCCAGCGACCCAGCAGATCTTTCCCGCTCTTCCCGTCGGTGAGCTTTTGGTAGGAAGGAATGTTGAAGAGCCAAACCTGGGGCCCGCCCATGGGGTTGATATTCCAATCCCCAAAACCGCAATCCATCCGCGCCAGATCGCTTCTAAGTTCAAAGTGCAGGGCGTTTCGGGTCACGCGATCTGCGGTGGAGAGCGTCTTGGGGTCGATGTCCTCCACCTTGGTCAGCATGTCCTGGAGCCAAACCCGGCGAGCCTCTTCGGCCTGAGGGCTGTTGTCTCCAAGCTGGTCGTTGTAGCGATCGTCCCCCAACTGGGTCGCCCACGTGGGGCTGGTTTCCATGTTCTTTTCCCAAAAAAGATCTGCGAGTTTCATGAGATCTCCCGAGGAATCTGCCATGGCCGCCGGCGAGAAAAGCAGCCCAACCACGAAAATGCATAAAAACCGACTATGTAAGCGCAAAATGAACCCCCTGTTTCAGAAGAGGACCATGGTACCCGATTCTGAAGTCCTCGGAAGCGGGAAGTTATGAGCCTGTCGCAGGTAAGATCTTTACAGCGAACAACCTTGAATGGTCTATACTTGTCGTCCCCAGGGCTCGACATTTCATTTTCTACATTATTGACCCATTCTGACTCAGTTTGGGCCCGAAACCCTTTTGATGAAAGCGACCCATGACGCCCAGATCCCCCCAATTTATTAGATTCACAATGTTGTTCTGCCTCAGCCTGGGCCTCACCCTGACGGGTTGTAGCAAGGGTGACGAGGCCCCGGCCAACGCCAACGGCGGTGCCAATGACACGGCCAAGGTTGCCACCAACACGGGTAACCAAGCCAAAGGCAAAGCGAAAGTTGGTGGCGGTGGGCGCCCCGGCGGGAAAAACCGCGGCGGCGGCAATTGGGGCGGCGGCGGCGGTGAATCCACTGCGGTGCCGGTCGCGGTGGAGAATGCCATTCGCGGCGACATCTCTTCTTATTACAGCGCCACCGCTACGCTTGAAGCCGAAAAAGAAGCTCAGATTCTGGCTCGGGCGGCAGGGGTGCTGAACAAAATCCATTGTGAAGAGGGCGACACGGTCAAACGCAATCAGAGCATGCTCGTGATCGAAGATAAAGAGTACCGTCTTCGTTTGGCCCAGGCCGAAGCCACCGTGAACAACGCGCGCTCACGTCATGACCGTCTGAAGGGAATGTTCGAGAACAATCTCGTTTCCGCCGAAGAGTACGACGCCGCGAAAAACGATTTGGAATCTGCCGAAGCTGAGGTTTCCCTTGCCGAACTGAATCTTTCCTACACCAAGGTGTTGGCCCCCTTCACCGGGCTCGTCGTCCAGCGTCTAGTCGATGTTGGACAAAGCGTCAGCGTGGGCACTCCCCTCTTTCTTCTTTCTGACTTCAACCCTCTACTCGCTCGCGTTCACGTTCCTTCCAAGGAATTCCGAAAGCTGAAACGCGATCAACGCGTGGAGCTGACCCTCGACAGCGACGACCGCCGTTTAAGCGGTAAGATCACTTTGGTCAGTCCGGTCATCGACCCCCAGAGCGGGACCATCAAGGTCACGGTTGAGGTTCAGGACTATCCTGCCGGCACGCGTCCCGGAGACTTCGCCGAAGTGCGAATCGTCACCGAGCTTCGTGAAAATACCCTGCTTGTTCCCAAAGGCTCGGTATTCAGCGACAAAGGCGAAACCGTCCTGTACGTGGCGAAAGACGACCAAGCAGAACGGCGCGTCGTTACCCCCGGTTTCGAGAACGAAGCTCACACGGAGATCGTGGAAGGGATCGTCGATGGAGAGGCGGTTATCGTCCGTGGGCAACGCTCCCTGAAAGATGGAAACCCCATTAAGGTCATGGAAGACAAGCTTCTTGGCTCGAGCAAGGCAAACACTGCCGCTGCGGGCTCCTAAATGAAGTCCTTAATCGAACTGGCGGTTCGCCGCCGCGTTTCGGTTCTCATGTCGGTTCTTGCGGTGTGCGCTTTCGGCATAGTGGGCTACCAGCGTCTCGCCCTCGACCTATTCCCCGACATTTCTTACCCGTCGCTCACGGTCCAAACCGAGTTTCCGGATACGGCTCCTCAAGAAGTTGAGAACTTAGTAACCCGTCCCGTAGAAGAAGCGGTGGGCGTGCTTAGAGGACTCACCTCCATTCACTCTGTCTCGCGAGCCGGCGTGTCTGAAGTAACCTTGGAGTTTGATTGGGACTCGGACATGGATCTTCTCTCCATGGACGTTCGCGAAAAAGTGGACCGGCTGGTTCTTCCCGAAGAAACCGAAGATCCGATCGTGCTTCGTTTCGACCCCTCTCTCGACCCCATCATCCGGGTTGCCCTGGTGGGCCCCGACGATCTCTCCGCCATTCGCAACATTGCCGACAAGAAGGTGAAGCAGTCCTTTGAAACCGTAAAAGGAATTGCCGCCGCGCAAATCAAAGGCGGTTTAGAAGAAGAGATCCAAATCGATGTGGACCAAGAGCGCCTGGCCGCCCTTGGCATTCCTTTAGACCGCATCGCTCAGGTGGTGGGCGTTTCCAACGTCAACCTGCCCGGAGGATCTCTCCGAAGCGTCGACTCTCAGTTTTTGATTCGTACCCTGAATGAATTTGATGATCTTGCCGAGATCGAGAACCTCATCATTCGCCAAGACGAGGGGGCTCCAGTTCGGTTGGCTGACGTGGCGGAAGTATACCGCGGGGCCAAAGAACGAGAAGAGATCACACGCGTGGGTGGTCGCGAATGCGTTCAGGTCGATATCTTCAAAGAGGGCGATGCCAACACGGTTGCCGTCGCCCGAGTCACTCAAGAAAAACTCGCGGAAATTCGCGACGATCTCCCCCCCGGCTACGAACTCGTGACTCTCTTCGATCAGTCTTTGTTCATTCAACAGGCCATTCAAGAAGTTCGCAACGCAGCGCTG
>JABDJR010000085.1 GCA_013003415.1 Candidatus Eiseniibacteriota bacterium
GATTGGGGCAAGGGTGTCCCCAACTCGAAGGCTTCGAACACCTTCATGGATAGCTAACAGGTGGATCTCGTGGTTTCCAAGAATCGTGATGATCTGATGTCGGTGCTTGAAAGCCCAAGTCAGCATCTCTAGCGAGCCCGGCCCTCGATTAACAAGATCACCCGTGAACCAAATTCGATCTCGGTTCTCGGAGAACTTCACTTTCTTTAAGAGAGCAAGAAAGGACTCGTAGCAGCCTTGGACATCGCCAATTACATAGGTTGCCAAAAGATTCCTTCTTCAGCATTAAGCCGTTTCGGTTTAGGCCGTTCCAAACGCTTCCTCGTAGTCTTCCATGGATGCGCGAATGACTTTGCGAGCTTGATCACGACCATACACCCCATCAACGGATAGCGTATTTCCTTCACCCGGCACCAACCTATACGTATCAAAATAGTGGCGGAGACGTTCAATGATGATATCAGGCAGATCAGAGATTTCTCTGGCTCCTCCCCAAGCGTTGTCATTTTCAAGAACCGCGATGATCTTGTCATCGGCTTCTTCATTGTCGGTGACTTGAAGACCCCCCACGACAAACGCATCGAGGATCACCTCAGCCTTCGTGATGGGTCGTTCACTGACAACGCAAATATCTAAAGGGTCCTCATCGCCACGCTTGGCATTCTTGTTCAGGGCTCCAACGCGTTCACCACAGTAGGTTCGAGGTACAAATCCGTATAGCGATGGAGGCTGGGAAGAACTTCGTTGAGGCCGATCCACTCGCATGTAGCCGGTTGTCTTATCAATTTCGTACTTCACCGTGTCATAGGGCGTGATTTCGATATAGGCAAGCACCACCTCCGGTGCCTTGGGGCCTGCCTCTAACCCGTGCCACGGATGTGGGCGCCAACGGTAAAACGGGGAGGGGAAGCTCATGAGATCCTCTTTTTGGAAAAACGCTCAGAATTAGAACTCTAGCTTGAGACGGACAAGAAAAGGTTAGCCGATTCCCACCCCCTCGAATCCCCCAAAACTAGGGAAATGCGACTTTCCTACGGAGTTTACTTTCCTTTGGGGGTCCGCTTTCGTTATCATAAGTAGACCGGTCTACTTTCCCGCTCCATCTCCACCTCAGGAAGCTTGATGTCATCAACATTGCGATCCACATTATTCATCACCGTCATGGTTTGTGCTGCCTCGGTTGGCTTAGGCCTCATGGCGAACCCCACCTTGGCCGGCCCCTCGGACATGGACTGGAACCGTGTCTCTCATTTCACGCATCTTGACCGAAGCCCTCTCTGTCCCACCGGCGGACAGAGCTTCGCCGTAAAGCTCTTCACCCTAAGTTCAGATGTGACAAGTGTGCGCATTCATGTGGATGACGGATCAACTCAGTGGGTCAACGCAACGTTCACCGGGACTTTCGGTCCCAACGACGTTTGGGAAGCCACCGTTCCCAGCACCACATCGAACTCTCTTTCTTACTATTTCGAACTCACTTCCACGGACATCGATTACTTCAGTGTGGACGGTATGAGCGACATCACTCCAACCGACGGCGGGTTTGTGGTTGATTATGTGACCCTTTCGCACGCCCCGGTTGGCGCCACACCCGTTTCCGGAGGAACCGTGTTCAAGGTCTGGGCGCCCACACGATCCACCGTTCACCTCCGAGGAGATTTTAACGGTTGGGGAACCAGCGACCTCATGACCAAAGTCGGCGAATACTTTGTGCTCCACAAGTCGGGAGCTAACCCCAATCAGCAGTACAAGTATTTCTTCAACAACAGCCACTGGAATCTCGACGCCCGCGGCCGAGGCATCGACTCCGGGAACAACAGCAACAGCATTATCATTGACCCTGAGTCTTACAATTGGACCATTTCCGACTTTGACACGCCGGCCCTGGAAGACATGGTGATTTACCAGGTGCATTTAGGAACCTTTGCCGGGCGAAATGATCCCCTGGGTTCGCCGGCTTTCCCAGGCGGATACACCGACTTGGCGGCACGAGTGGGCCACCTCGTGGACCTTGGGGTGAACACGGTGCTCTTAAACCCCGTGAATGAGTTTCCCGGAGACGAATCCGCCGGCTACAACCCTCTCAGTCAATGGGCTCCGGAGTGGGCCTACGGAAGTCCCAACGAGTTTAAGCAAATGGTAGACACCTTTCACGCCAATGGCATTGCGGTGTTGATCGACATCGTGTGGAACCACTTTGCCACCAGTGGCAACCTCATGTGGAACTACGACGGGAGCCAAACCTATTTCGATACTCCTCAAGTCGACACCCCTTGGGGAGCCCAAGCTGACTTCGACGAGCCAGAAGTGTTTGACTACTACGCTCACAACGCCCACATGTGGCTCGAAGAGTACAAACTCGACGGTTTCCGCATGGATGCCACGGACTTCATGAACATCTCCCCTCAAGACGCGGCGGGATGGGCCCTCATGCAACAGCTGAACGACGATGTTGATCGACGGTGGGGCAACAAGGTCGTCATTGCCGAACAACTCCCCGACGACAGCTATATAACCCGCCCCACCGATCTTGGCGGCGCCGGCTTCGACTCCCAGTATCACGATGCCTGGACGGACGAAGTTCGGGCCGAGATTTTTGACGGCCTGTCGTCCGATCCGGAAATGTGGAAAGTGCGTAACGTCTTGGACGGAAGCGGTGCTTACCTCTCGGGAAAGCAAGCCGTGAACTACATTGAACTGCATGATGAAGCCTGGCCCACCAGCGGTGGCCAGCGTCTACCGGTGAGCCTCGACCCCAGCGCACCTCACGACAACGATCAAGCAAAAGGACGCACGAAACTCTCTCATGGCTTGGCCCTCCTAGGTCCCGGGGTGCCGGCTTTCCTAATGGGCGTGGAGTGGCTGGAAGACACCGGCTTTGGAACCGGGTTTGGAGACCGCATCGATTGGGGCCATAAAACAACCTACCCAGGTATCTATCAGTTCTTCAAAGATGTGATCGAGCTACGAACAAGCGAAGACGCCCTGGCGGCAGACTCACCCTATGCCCTAATTCACACCAACGAAGCGGCCAATGTCATTGTTTTCCGCCGCTATAACACGAGTGGAGACCAGTTCATCATCGCAGCCAACTTTGGGAACAACAACTATGGCAACTATCGTTTCGGGGTTCCGGCATCGACCAACTGGTACGAATTGGTCAACAGTGAAGACCCCGGCTACGAGGGAACGGGATCCACGAACCCTGGTGCCATTGCTACCGAGGCCATCGCTTTTGATGGATTTGCCCAGTCGGTCTCGGTCAATGTTCCTCCTCACTCCATCGTCTTATTCTCGAACGGCCCCGGCGTTGTCGGCATTCCTGATCAGCCAAGTCCTAGAGAGAATTTGCTCTTGCTCCGGGTTTCTCCCAACCCCATGCGGACCCAAGCCCAAATTCAGTTTGAACTGCCCGCGCCGGATCGGGTTTCGATCACGATTCACGACATTCAGGGCCGCCTCGTCGACACCCTAACCAACCGCTCTTATCTCGCCGGATCCCATCAGCACCAGTGGATTCCGAAAACGCAACAACCTCACGGCATCTACTTCGCACGAGTTCAAACTTCCGAGGAATCGCGTACGCACAAAATTGTTCTTGTCCCTTAATCGCGGGGAACTTCATGCGAAACCGACTCCAAAGCTTTCTTGTCGCCCTTGTCCTGTCCTTTGTGGCAGGACAAGCTCTGTCTGCCCCGGTCGTCTTCATCTATGTACCGGACCAACCGGTTCAAAGCGTGTCTTTACGCGGATCGATGAATGACTGGGGAGAAACCCCTTTTGAACAATTAACAGACGGAACCTGGAGGCTCGAACTCGATCTTCCTCCGGGAGAGCACACCTACAAATACTTCATCAACGGCCAGTGGCCAGGGTCCATGGAACAAGGACCGCTCGACAAAGATGCTGACGCCTATGTTGATGATGGGTTCGGTGGGAAGAATGCGGTGCGTCGTGTGAGCGGAACCGCGGCCAGCGCTTCAGAGCCCCCTCCCCCACCCAAAGACCTCGAGGCAAATCAAGTTCGAGTGCACTACGTGCGACCCGACCAGAACTACGCGAATTGGGGGCTTCATACCTGGATGGATGTGGTCACCGAAACGGCTTGGGAATCTCCGGCCAAACCCAACGGTCGCGACGAGCAGGGAGTTTATTGGGACATCCAAATCAAACCCGATGCGGAGCGCATTGGACTCATCGTGCACCAGGGCGACACTAAGGACCCGGGCCCGGACATGTTTCTCGAAGTCGCTCGTCACGGAAAAGAGGTTTGGATTCTTTCCGGTCGCGAGGACCTATTCACCACGCCACCCGACGTAGAAAGTCTTCCTATGTTCGATCTTAAACAAGCTCGCGCCCATTGGGTGGATCGTGAAACCCTTTTTTGGCCAAACGCCCCCCACGCCGAAAGTGTGTTTACTTTGCATCACGGGGAAGACCTCAAGGTGTCGGCGGAGGGAGTCGAAGGTGGCGAATCTCTTGTTTTGAATGTCTCTAACGACCCCTTGGGTGCCCTGGCCACCGAGTTTCCTCATCTTCGCGATTACGCCGTGTTGAAACTTAGCGGAGATCCCAATCTCGACACGGTGCTCAAAAACCAAATCATCGTCACCGAAACCCGAGAGGGGCGCGTGGTGACGGCTACCGGAGTTCAGATCCCGGGGGTACTGGATGACCTCTACGCTTACCGTGGACCTTTGGGGTTGATCTGGAACCAGAAATCCCCCCAGTTTTTCCTTTGGGCCCCAACCGCCCGCTCCGTCACCGTTCATCGCTTCGAGACAAGCCAAGCCAAGGAACCCGCGGAAAGCGTTGTCTTAAGCTCAGAACGGGGAGTGTGGAGCGGAAACGGGAGCGCAGCCTGGAAGGATCAATTCTACCTCTACGAAGTTGAGGTGTTCGTTCCTTCCACCGGAAAAGTTGAAAGGAACTTCGTCACCGATCCCTACTCCCGGAGTTTGTCCACGAACTCAAAGAAGTCTCAAGTGGTGCAGTTGGATGATCATCGGCTGAAACCCAACGGGTGGGATGAGCTTGCAAAGCCAGAGTTACAGGGCCCGGAAGACATCGTCATCTATGAACTGCATGTGCGGGACTTCAGTGCTCACGACATGTCGACTCCGGAAGCCTACCGCGGAACCTTTATGGCCTTTACCACCGAGTCCGCAGGCACCCAGCACCTGAAACGCCTCGCCGATGCCGGCCTCACTCACCTGCATCTTCTTCCCGTTTTTGACATCGCGACGATTAACGAAAACCGGTCAGAGTGGCCTACGGTTGATCTTGATATGGCAACCATCCCTCCCAACACCGACCACGCCCAAAACATCCTTGCCGAAACGCGAGGAACTGATGGCTACAACTGGGGCTACGACCCTTTTCACTACGGTGTCCCGGAGGGGAGCTATGCCACCAACCCCGACGGATCGCGAAGAATTTTTGAGTTCCGCAGCATGGTCCAATCCCTTTCCGAATTGGGACTTCGTGTGGTCATGGATGTGGTTTACAACCACACCAACTCCAGCGGGCAAAACGACCAGTCTGTGTTGGATAAGATCGTTCCCGGCTATTACCACCGACTGAATGCGGACGGGCGCGTAGAAACCAGCACCTGCTGCCAGAACACCGCAACCGAACACATCATGATGGAGCGGTTGATGATTGACGACCTTGTACATTGGGCCACGAATTACAAAGTTGACGGCTTTCGCTTCGACCTCATGGGACATCACATGAAGCGCAACATGGTGAAGGCCAAAGAGGCCTTACAGGCCCTAACCCTTGAAGAACATGGCATCGACGGCTCTCAGATCTACCTATACGGCGAAGGTTGGGATTTCGGAGAAGTTGGTCAGGGCAAACGTGGAGTCAATGCGACCCAGCCCAACATGGCGGGAACCGGAATTGGAACTTTCAACGACCGTATCCGCGACGCGGTTCGGGGAGGAAACCCCTTTGGGGACCGGCGTGAACAAGGCTTCGCCACCGGACTTTACTTTGAACCCAACGGGTTCAATTCGAATGGCCCTGCCGAACGTCAGCGTTTAGAAAACCAAAAGCACCGGATTAGCTTTGGGCTTGCGGGAAATCTGCGGGACTACGTTTTGGAACTAGCCCCAGGAAACTCCGTTTCTGGTTCAAACTTTGAAGGTGTCGGCTATGCGGCAGAGCCTCAAGAAACCATCAACTATGTAAGCGCCCACGACAACGAGACCTTCTACGACAAGATCGTTTACGCAGCCGCCCCTAAAGTTTCTTTAGAAGACCGGGTGCGAATGCAGAACTTGGCTCTGTCCATCGTTGCTCTCGGTCAGGGCATTCCTTTTTTCCATGCCGGTAGCGACATGCTGCGGTCAAAATCTCTCGACGCGGACAGCTACAACTCCGGAGATTGGTTTAACCGCCTCGATTTCACCTACGAGCACAACAATTTTGGCGTGGGCCTTCCACCGGCGGAAAAGAACGCAGACCGATGGAGTCAAATGGAGTCCATGCTTGGTCGCTCTGAATTACGCGCCGGAAAGGATGCCATTCAGGCCTGCCACGAGCACTTTCTTGAGTTGCTTCAGATTCGGAAAAGCCACCCCCTATTTCGCCTGGGATCCGCGGCCGAGATCCACCGGCAAGTCCGGTTTCCTCAGACAGATAGCCCCGGCCTCATTGTGATGAGCCTAGCCATGGGAGAAGCTCAGAAAAACGCCTCCCCCAACGATTTGCGACTCATCTTGGTCATGTTCAACGCCGAAAACAAAGAACAGACTTTTACGCATCCCCAATTAAGAGGCCAGAGGTCCTATTTGCATCCGGTCTTTGCTTCGAGTAAAGACCCTGTGGTGCGAGATGCGAGCTATAATTCAGAATCGGGAGCGTTCACGATACCGCCCCGAACCGCAGTCGTTTTTTACGTAGAATGAACAACACGTTCCAGTTAAGAGTTGATCATGAACATGGATTCACAACCAAAAGCAAAAGCAGAAGCAGAACCCGCGCCGATCGCCTCAGAACCAAGTTCTAAACCTGAAGTGCACAAGTTTCCCGATGTGAAACGTCCGCGCACTCCTGATCTTGCAAAATCCATAGAGAACCCAAGCAAAGACTTTCCCCTAGACAGCGAAGAGCTCTACCTAAACCGAGAGCTGACCTGGTTGGGATTCAATTTCCGTGTCCTTCAGGAGGCCACTGACAAAAGAAACCCCCTTCTGGAACGCGTGAAGTTTCTTTCCATCGTGAATTCAAACCTCGATGAGTTCGTCATGAAACGTATTGGTGGACTTCGTCAGCAGCTCGGAGCCGGCGTTACCGATCTCACCGTGGATGGTCGCACTCCTCGCCAACAGCTTGAGGTATGTTGGACCCTAATTACGGAGCTTGAGAAAAAGAAACACCGCCTGTTTGGCCAAATCAAGAAAGAGCTGAAAGAGTCTGATATCAAGATCGCCTCGTTTGATGACCTGAATGACAAAGATCAGGCGAACCTTCGCGACTACTATCTTGAGAACATTTTCCCTTTGGTGACGCCGCAGGCTACGGACCCAGCCCACCCGTTCCCCTTTGTTTCCAACTTATCCATCAATCTTCTTGTATCTCTGGTCCATCCCAATGAAGATGAAGAACCGGTTTTCGCTCGGGTCAAGGCTCCTCTTGGTGCCGGTATACCCCGTTTTCTGCGGGTCGGGGACAAAAACGTATTCGTCACCCTGGAACAGGTGATGGCCCATAACTTGGACCTTCTCTTTCCCGACATGAAGATTCTGACCTGCGAACTCTTTCGGGTGATTCGAAATGCCAACACAGAAACAGATGAGGAACGAGCCGAAGACCTTATGCAGATGATCGAGTCGGAACTTCGAGAGCGGAAGTTTGCCCCTATCGTTCGGCTTGAGGTCGAAAACGGTATGTCCGATGACCATCGAGCCCGACTTGCAGCCGTCCTTGGCTTAAGCATAGATCGCGACGTCTTTGAGATCCGAGGCATGTTGGGTATGCGCGACCTGATGGAACTCGCGATGATCGACAAGCCCGAGCTGCATGATCATCCCCATCACCCGGTTGACCCGCCCGAACTCGCCATCGACCGCCCCATCTTCTACTCCATTCGCGAGCACGGTTCCATCTTGGTGTCTCACCCCTATGAATCCTTCGTAACCTCGGTCGGCCGATTCCTACAAGAAGCGAGTCGCGACCCGAAAGTGCGCGCGATCAAGATGTCGATCTATCGAACTTCACCCGGCTCCCGAGTCGTCGAGTATTTAGCGGCGGCGGCGAGAAACGGAAAACAGGTTGCGGTCGTGGTCGAGCTAAAAGCCCGATTCGACGAAGCAGCCAATATCAACTGGGCTTACCACTTGGAAGAGGCCGGGGTGCACGTGACCTACGGCGTGGTTGGATTGAAGACTCACTGCAAAGTCGTGTTGGTTGTCAGGCAAGACTATGATGGCTTGCGCCGCTACGCCCATATCGGTACCGGCAACTACCATGCGGGTAACGCGCGGATTTACACCGATCTCGGCTTGTTCTCATGCGATCCCGATGTGGGTCACGACGCCACCGAACTCTTTAATTACCTCACCACGGGGTTCAAGCCTAAGCGGAAGTACAAGAAACTTTTGGTAGCTCCCAAGTCACTGAAACGCGCTCTGCTTGATCGCATTGAGCGCGAAATCAAGGGAAGTACCGCGAAGTCTCCGGGTCTGATTCGGATGAAACTGAATGCTCTAGAAGATGTGGATATCACTCGAGCTCTTTACGAGGCCTCTCGGGCTGGAGTCCGGGTCGAGCTGGTGGTGCGGGACACGTGCCGTCTCCGCCCTGGCATCCCCGGCATTTCCGAGAACGTCACCGTGGTGAGCGTGGTGGGCCGATTCCTTGAACACTCTCGAATTGTTTACTTTTACAATCAGGGCAAGGAAGAATTTTACATTGGCTCCGCCGACGCCATGCAACGGAATCTGGAGCATCGGGTCGAGGCCATGATCCCCGTCGAGGATAAGAAGTCCCGCGAACACATCCGGGAGATCTTTGATGCGCAGATCCAGGACCAGCGGGGAGCTTGGGAAATGTTCCCCAGCGGGCGCTACGAGCAGCGCCAGCCCGATTCCGACGAGGGTCAGCAGGGCTCTCAGGCGGAGCAAGTGCTTATGGCTGAAGGACGCTACCGAGAGTCCACACGGCTTCGGAAGCGGCGGCCCCAGGGCTTGGGACGACGAAAAAACTCCTAGAATCCCTGCCGCAGCTCCCCAAGATTTGGGAATGCGCCCCCCGGCCTAAGGCTATTAAACATGTAGCGTTGCTGTCAGAGTCCTCCCCAAATGTGGAGTACCCAGAGGTCTGCTCCGACTATGTTAGAATTCAGCGCTCTCAAGAACCATCCCATTCCCCTATGGAAGGCGTTATGAAACAACCTCGACTCCGTCAATTTTTGGGTCTGGCTTTAGCTCTTTGCGTCATGGCCCCAACGTTCGCATTCGCCGGGAGCAACTACAGCTCTCTATCCGAAGCTCTTCAGGGGGCCAAGGACGCAGGAAAGCCCCTCCTCGTAGACTTCTACGCCGTGTGGTGTGGGCCCTGTAAGCTGTTTACCAAGCAGTCCAAGGAAGACGCCGATTTGAAGGCTTCTCTTGAGAACTACGTGCTCTTCAAGATCGATGCGGAAAAGGGCGAGGGTATCGAGCTTGCGAAGAAGCATGCCATCAAGGGCTACCCTACTTTCGTGGTGATGAACAACAACGCCGAAACCGTGAGCCGTTGGTCCGGATACGATAAAGGCGATTTCATTTCGCGCGCCGATCTGGCGATCAAAGATCCTTCCACGATCAAAGAAAAAATGGCTCGGCTTGAAAGCAAGCCAAGCGCCAAAGATGCGGCTGCCATCGCTAGCTACCTCGATTCCAAAGGGGAAACCAATCAAGCGCTAGCCCACTATCGGACGGCACAGAAGCTCAACAAAGATCCGAAGAATGATTACCAAATGATCATTCTGCAAACCGTGCTCTATGGATCCGGAGCCGGACAGTTCAGCTTAGACCAGGTGAAGGAAGAAGCCGATGCAGTTTTCGCTTCCGACTTTTACGGCGATGCGGAGTTGCTCGAAACCACACGCATGCTCGCCTACTTTGCCGGCAAGTTGCAAAAGCCCGACATGGCCCTTCCTTACGTGAAGGACATCGTGGAGCGCACCGAAAGCTCAAAAGATCCTCACGTTACAAAGAGCCGCGCCGGCCTTCTTCCTACCTATGCGCTTCAGGTGTTGAAGGACAAAGATAAAGCCGCCTCTTACAAACGTGCGGCCATGCCCGAGGGATGGAAAGAGAACCCAGACGCTCTCAACGCCTTCGCTTGGTGGTGCTTCGAGAACAAACTAAATCTTGAGGAAGCAAAAAGCTTGGCTGAAAAGGCCATCAGCCTGACCGGTGCTGGTGCCGAACGCGCCATGATCCTCGACACCTTGGCCGAGATTTGTAACGAGCTCGGAAACTGTGGCGAGTCTGTAGAAATCATGCGCCAAGCGGTGGCCGAAGCCCCCGCCTCCGAATACTACAAAAAGCAGCTGACCCGCTTTGAGACCCTCCTTGCGGAGCAGACCAAAGAGTAACTCGCGGGTTTCGACTTCAAGGGGAGGCAGTTCCTTGAATGGGCTGCCTCCCTTTCTTTTGCGTTCGATGCTGTAAGCCCATCCAAATTAACAATTTATAAGCCTGCCTCCAGCGTGAAAAAAGCGATCCCCTCTGGACGCCAACCCCGATCTTCACGA
>JABDJR010000092.1 GCA_013003415.1 Candidatus Eiseniibacteriota bacterium
TGGTGAACCTGAGCCTCTTAAATACACCTTGGTATATCAAGCAGCTCCGCGATCTTGATCCGCAGCTCCCTATCGTGTGGACCGACGGGCAAATCGAGTCGATCTACATTGCCTTGGAGTACGTGATTGCTAGCGCTACGGCCCAGGGGCGCCAAGTGCGGATTCCAACCGAGGTTTCGCAGCACTGGGATAACGAGTCCCTGCAGTACATTTTAGAGAGCCTCCGCGCCATCGGCGCCGATCCCGGGCGCGACGTTTCAGTTCGTGAAGTCGCGGTGGATCAGATCATTCGCGAGAACGAGTGGAAGAAACCCATCTACATTGCCACCTCGGTTCCCGACGTCATGGGCCTGGGCTCGCAACTCAAGTTTGAGGGCCTCGTGCAACGGGCCTATCCCCAGCCGGTGAAAGAAACCACGGACATTCCTCGCTTGCGAAAGAATCTGTACGAAGTCTTCAAGTACGAAGGGTTTGTGAAGCCAGGAAACGCATCGCCCATTGGCGACCATGAAGACCGCGTTTACAAAGAGAGCGGCCCCAGTCGCATGTCCATGAACAATCACGCCGCCGGCTTCAGCCGTTTGGGTGTCGAGATTATTCGGACGGGCGGAGACCCCGATGACGCTCTCAAAGAAATGAACGCGGCCGAGCAAATTGCTCCCGGGTTCATCGGCGTGGCCATTGCCAAAGGATACGTTTTAGAAAACGCCGAGCGTTGGGAAGAAGCGGAGGCACACTATCGCAATACCGCCGACCTACTTCCCACGAATTGGCAAATGAGAAGCCGTCGCGGTGCCTGTCTGGTTCAGCTTGGGCGGTTTGAAGAGGCGGTGGTCGATTTTGAACACGCGATCACCCTCAATCCCGATCAGTACGAACCCTACAACGGCGTGCTGACCGCCTACTACAATTTGAATCAACCCGAAGAAGGCGTGAAGGCCATTGAACGCTGGTTGCGGCGTCACCCGGAAGATCAACGGGTTCAAGGTTTGTATCAACAGCTTCTTCAGGCCATCCGGTCCGGAAACGCAAGCCCACCCGCCCGTGACACAACCGGTTCCGGTGGCTCGAACTAGGTCCATGAAAAAGCCCCAGCCGACGCATAAGCCGTCAAAGGAAGCCTTGTGATTGAAGGTTCTCAACGTAGCCAGGACACGCTGAATTTAATCTTTGGGTCTCTGGTTTTTCTGTTTGTTCTAACCGTCTACACTTTGACCATGAACCCGTCGGTTCCGTTCTGGGATTCCGGCGAGTACATTGCAACCTCCTATATCATGGGTGTGCCCCATCCTCCCGGAACGCCGCTCTACGTTCTTGTTGGCCGCGTGTTTTCGATGATTCCTTTCGGAAGCGTGGCCCAAAACGTGAACTGGCTTTCCGCGTTCTCCTCTGCGGTGGCCATTCTCTTTGTGTACTTGATCGGGGTAAAGATCTCCCGACGCATCTTCCCTCTGGAGCAAGATCCCAACAATCGAGCGATGAGTTATGCGGCCGGGGCCATCGGTGCGTTGTTGGCCGCGTTTGCCACCACGTTTTGGGACAATGCGATTGAGGCCGAAGTCTATGCCGGCGCTTGCGCGATCATGGCTTTTTCCATTTGGCTCGTTTTCCGATGGCACGAGCGACTGGGCGAAGGCAGCGAAGACGGGTTGCTCCTTCTGATCAGTTACATCGTGGGCCTTGGAGTCGGTATCCATCTTGCGGTGGCCATTGTGGCCTGGCCCGCGGTTCTGTTCGTGTTCATTTGTCGCCCAAACTATCTTAAGCAGTGGAACTACATTGGCTGGGCCATTGTCACCTTGTCGCTTGGCCTTGGAATCAATCAGCTTACTTTCCTTTGGGCTCCCATCGTTTTGGGGATCACCCTCCTTTTGTATTTGGTTCGGGGAAGGATTTCGCGGTTACCTTTCTGGGCTTCCATCCTGTTCATGCTCGGGCTTTCCGTCCATTTCTTCTTGCTGATTCGTTCCAATCTCGATCCCGCTATCAACGAAGGCGCTCCCAAAGACTGGGAAAGTCTGTGGCTCATGCTCACCCGGGATCAGTACAAGCCGGGTTCGCCTTTAGAACGCCGAGCACCGATTCCCTACCAGATCGACTTCATGTGGTTACGCTACATGTGGTGGAACTTCACTCTGTTCGCGGTGAAGGGGAAGGCTTTCTTTGTTCTGCCCATCTTGCTAGCCGCTATTGGGGGCGTGGTTCATTTTCTTAAGGACAAGAAGACGGCGGCTGTTTTATGGGCGCTGTTTGTGTTCTTGGGACCGGCGATGGTCTTCTACATGAACTTCAAAGTGGGCGAAGTACGCGAGCGCGACTACTTCTTTGTTCAAAACTTCATGTTCCTCTCGATTTGGGTCGGCATTGGAGCCATGTGGGTGACTCAAACGCTCGGCGAGCTACTGAAATCGCGTCGTCTCATGACCGCGGTGGGGGTTTCCCTCTTTGTGGGAATGTCTCTCTTGCCTCTGCGTCATAATTTGCGGGCCCATGACCGGAGCGACTACTACTTTGCCCACAACTACGCCCACAACATGCTGGCCACGCTTGAGCCGGACGCCATATTGTTCACCAACGGAGACAATGACACCTTTCCTCTGTGGTATATCCAGGAGGTTGAGGGGTTCCGCAAAGACGTTCGCGTGATCAATCTCAGCCTTCTCAACACGCCCTGGTACATCGACCAGTTGAAGAACTTAGAGCCCAAGATTCCCATCTCCTGGACCGACGAGCAGATCAAGACCATTAACGAGGCCTTTCAACTGACCTACGCGCGCTTTAACGGTCAGACCATTCCTATTTCGATTGAGACCCAACGGGCATGGGATCAGTCGGCCTTGAATCCTCTTCTGGAGATTTCAAACGAGGTTGCACGACGCGATAACCGCGTGGCCTATGTCAAAGACTTTGCCGTCGACGACATTGTGAAAACCAACAACTGGGAACGTCCGCTTTATCTTGCGGTAACCGTTCCCGAACGCATGGGGCTCAACAAGCAGCTCGCCATGGAAGGTCTGGTCTATCGCATCAACCCAACCGGCCAGGGTGAAACTCTCAATGTCCCGGTGGCCGAGAAAAACCTGTTTGAGGTCTACAAATACGATGGGTTGGTCATTCGTGATGAGGCCGATCCTCAGGCAGCGTGGCTGCCCGATACCACAACCTATCTCGACCCGAACGGCAGTAAGCTTGTGCAGAACTATGCGGCCGCATTTAGTCGCTTAGCTCTCTACTATGTAGACAGTGATCGTGACGAAGAGGCCCTCTCGGCCGTCAAAAAGGCTGAAATGATTTCGCCGCGCTTTGCCGGAATCTCAATGGCTCGTGGGTTCATCTACGAACGCATCGGAGATTTAGAGGGTGCGGAGCGCTACTATCGCGAGATGCTGGCCAAACAACCAAGTCCCGACTGGCAACTGAATCACCGGCTGGCGTTGTTGATCTTGCGTCAGGGAAGAGAAGAAGAAGCGATTCAAATGCTCCAAGAGACGGTGCGGCTTGCGCCAGATCGTTTTGAGCCGGTACAAAGTTTGTTGACCGTCTATTACAACCAGAATCGCTATCCCGAGGCCCTTCAAGTCTTGGAGGGTTGGCTCCGAGCGCATCCTCAAGATGCGAGTGTCCGCCAGCTTTACGATCAGCTCCGCCAGTCTATTCAGGCTCAGGAAGGCGAGGGTCAATGACCTCAAACCAGAAACTGGCGGTGGTAACAGGCGCTGCCGGGTTCATCGGTTCTCACTTGTGTGAGGGGCTTCTCAAGGAAGGTTACAAGGTTCGGGCGATCGATTGTTTTACGCCCTACTACGGACGAGACTACAAAGACTCGAATCTTGCCCCGTTGGTGGGTCAAGAGCGCTTCGAGTTTCACGAGTCCGATCTCCGGACCGCAGACCTATTTCCTCTGCTCCATGGCGCTGACGTACTTTACCACTTGGCTGCCCAGCCCGGAGTAAGGGCTTCTTGGGGTGAAGATTTTGTGGTTTACGCCGGGCACAATATCACGGCCACCCATCGCCTTCTCGAGGCGGCGCGAGGCAGCGAGCTTCGTCGTGTTGTCTACGCCTCCTCGTCGTCTGTCTACGGGGAAGCGGTTTCCGCACAAACTAAAGAAACCGATCTCCCTCGTCCAATTTCTCCCTATGGCGTCAGCAAGCTGGCCGGGGAGAATCTGATGTCCGTTTATGCCTCTCAGTTTGGTTTAGAGACCGTCTCTCTGCGATACTTTACGGTATGCGGGCCACGGCAACGTCCCGACATGGCTTTCACGAAGATGCTCAAGGCGGCGTTTGAAGGTGAGGCCTTTCCCGTCTATGGAAGCGGAGAGCAAGAACGCGATTTCACCTTTGTCGGTGATGTGGTGGCTGCCAACGTAGCGGCCGCGGAGCGAGGGGAGTCAGGGGCGGTTTACAACATTGGCGGTGGGAATCCGGTTACTCTCAACCAGACAATCCAGTTCGTAGAGAAGCACACCGGAGAAAAAGTTCGCGTGAAGAATCTTGAAGCCGCAGAAGGCGACCCCAAGAGAACCGCCGCAGATATTAGCTTGGCTCGGGACGTTTTGGGCTACGCGCCTAAAGTATCGGTTCAAGATGCAATCGGTGAGCAGGTGGCTTGGTTTAAGGGAAAACAAGGCCCACTTTCTCGATCCAAGGGACCAGTTTTATGAAGGTAGATATCTCGGTGGTCGTTCCCGCCTTTAACGAGGCGGAGAGTTTGCCCGAACTCATTGAAAGAAACGCCCACGTTCTTACCTCGATGAACCGAACTTGGGAAGTCATCGTGATTGACGATGGCAGTACCGACAATTCCTTTGAGGTGCTTGAGGATTTACAGAAAACCTACTCCGCCTTGCGGTTCTTCTCGTTTCGCCGCAACTATGGAAAGTCGGCCGCTTTGGAAGTCGGGTTTGGTGAAGCTGAAGGAAAGTACATCATTACCATGGATGCCGACCTTCAAGATGACCCCGCAGAAATCCCCGAGCTGATTGGCACTCTAGAGTCCGGCTACGATTTAGTATCGGGTTGGAAAAAGGTGCGGCACGATCCTATTTCGAAAACGCTTCCCTCCAAGCTCTTTAACCGCGTGACCAGCATGGTGGCCGGTATTCGGCTCCACGACTTCAACTGCGGCCTCAAGGGATATCGTTCTGTAGTCGCTAAAGGCTTGCCCGTTTACGGTGAGATGCACCGGTTCCTTCCTGCCATCTCCCACTGGCAAGGCTACCGCGTCACCGAAATTCCCGTACAACATCATTCCCGCAAACACGGACAAAGCAAGTTTGGCCCCGCTCGTTTTGTGAACGGCTTTCTCGATTTGATGACCGTGTCCTTCGTGCACTCGGGAAAACGAAGTCCACTACACATCTTTGGTCGCATTGGTCTATTCCTGGGTTTGATCGGCCTCGCCATTCTGAGCGTATTTTTGTTTGGCTATCTCACCGGCCAGGGCGTTCGGATGCGCCCCATCTTCTTTATCGCGCTCATCCTTGTCATTATCGCCATGCAGTTTGTGTCCTTGGGGCTCTTGGGTGAACTGGTCGTCAAGGGACACGCCCGCCCCAAGTATCGTTTTCGCACCCGTGAGGATGACGATTCGTGAACCTGCTTCCTCCCGCCGCCATCTTAGCTGGCGGTCTTGGTACTCGGATTCGCGAAGTGGGTGGCGACACACCCAAGGTTTTGCTTCCGGTCGAAGGGCGTCCTTTTTTGGGCCACTTGCTCGACAAGCTCAAACAACAGCATGTGGGCGAGGTGCTGCTTCTCCTTGGCTTTGAGGCGGACCAAGTGTTTCATGTGGCTCTTGAAGAAGCCCCCGAAGGACTTTCTTTGCGGCGGTCCGACGAGACCGAGCCCCTGGGAACGGGTGGCGCTCTCATGCAGGCCATCGATCATTTGCCCTCGGAGTTTTTCTTGCTGAATGGCGACACCTACCTGGATGTCTCTCTGCAGGAGCTATGGGAGTTTCATCGTGATCACGAGGCGTCCCTGTCTTTGACTCTGGTTTCTTCGGAATCAGCGGGGGAGAAGGGATCGGTTACCACCAAGGATGATGGGCGGATTACCAAGTTCGACGAAAAGACGGCCCAGGGCACGGGGTGGATCAATGCCGGAGTCTACTGCTTTTCAAAGTCTGTTCTTGCCCCGTTTTCCCAGGGTGCCGCTTCCTTAGAACGAGAGTACATTCCCGCCATGATTGAAGCTCAGGAGAACGTTTTTGGAATGAAGGTGGCCGGTTCTTTTGTGGATATCGGATTGCCCCAAGATTATCTTGGGGTTGTGAAAAATCTTCCCCAGGGAGAAAAGCCATGAGGATCTATCGAGCGCGAGCTCCCCTGAGAATCTCATTCTGCGGTGGAGGGACCGACGTCTCTCCCTATCCTGAGGAACGGGGAGGCGCCGTGTTGTCGACAACCATCGACAAGTACGCCTACGCCACCTTGAAACCTCGGAAAGATGATCGACTGCGGGTGCAGTCCCTCGACTACGACATCGTGGCGAACTACCATCGCGAAAACCTTGAATACGATGGGGAACTGGATTTAGTCAAAGCGGTTGCCAACCATTTCGATCTGCCCAGCGGCGCCGATCTATTCATTCACTCCGATGCCCCTCCCGGTACTGGGCTCGGTTCCTCATCCACCATGTGCGTGGCCCTTGTCGGCGTGTTTCGCGATTGGTTGAACCTGCCTTTGACCAGTTACGAGATTGCCGAACTCACCTACCAAATTGAGCGTGTTGAACTCGCTATTGCCGGCGGCAAGCAAGATCAGTACGCAGCAACCTTCGGTGGCTTCAACTACATTGAGTTCTTAAAAGAGGTCACGGTCGTGAATCCCCTTCGCATTCGCGAAGAGATCGTCAACGAGTTGCAGTACAACTTGCTGCTTTGTTTCACCGGTGGCACTCGACTTTCGGCCAACATTGTGGCCAGCCAAACCAAAGCCTATGTGGATGGGAAGCGCAGCGTGGTTGCGGCCATGGATCGCATGAAAGAACTGACCCAAGACATGAAGGCGGCCTTACTGCTGGGTAAGCTTACGGAGTTCGGAAAGCTGCTGCATGTTGCCTGGATTGAGAAAAAGAAGCTCGAGACTAAAATTACATCCAGCCAAATCGACAACCTATACGCCTTAGCCCGAAAGCAGGGAGCCCTTGGCGGTAAGATCCTTGGCGCTGGGGGTGGCGGCTACTTGCTGTTGTATGTCCCCTTTAAGAAACGTCAGAAAGTGGCGGGTGTCTTGACCGAGGCCGGGGGAGAGGTCGTGCCGCTGGCTTTCACTGAGGGCGGTCTCAATAGTTGGAGCGTCAACGAGTGAAGTTTGTCTTAGTGGGCACGGCCTACCCTCATCGAGGTGGCATCGCCCACTACGTTGCTCTTTTATCTCAATCGCTCCAAGAGGCCGGCCACGAAGTGAAGGTGGTGAGTTTTTCTCGCCAGTATCCGAGTTTGCTCTTTCCGGGAAAGACTCAGGATGACAGCGGAGACGAGAGCATTCGAGTCGATTCGGAGCGTCTCATCGACACCATCAATCCCTTCTCCTGGTTCAAAGCGGGCTCGCGCATTCGTGACTACAAGCCCGATCTGGTGGTCTACAAGTATTGGAAGCCATTCTTTGCTCCCGCTTACGGGACCATGGCGAGGAAAATCAAAAGCGCCGGCATCAAAAACTGTTTCCTCCTCGACAATGTCATTCCTCATGAGCGACGTCCCGGAGACATTGCCCTTACCAAGTACGCCCTCAAACCCATCGATAGTTTCATTGCGCAGTCGAACGTCGTAGCCAAGGATTTGTTGTCCTTGCGCCCGGAAGCGAAATACAAAGAAGTGCCCCATCCGGTCTACAGCATTTTCCCAACCGGAGGGAAGTCCGAGGAAGCGAAGCAGCGACTGGGAGTAAAAGCTAAAGAGGTTGCGCTCTTCTTTGGGTTTATTCGCGCTTACAAAGGGCTCGCCAACCTGCTAAAAGCGGTGGCCGAGATCCCTAAAGAGCGGGATTTTCAGCTTCTTATCGGCGGCGAGTTTTATGAGGACGACAAACCTTATCGCGACTTGATTCAGAATTTGGGAATCGAAGATCGTATTGTCTTTCACGATCGTTACATTCCCAATGAAGAGGTGGGCGACTTCTTCGCCGCCGCAAATGTTGTTGTGTTGCCCTATAACAGCGCGACCCAAAGCGGCATCATTCAGATTGCCTTCAACTACGACAAACCGGTCATCACCACCGATGTCGGCGGACTTCCCGAGGTTGTTCGTGATGGTGAGCTGGGTCGAGTCGTTCCTCCCGAAGCCCCAAGCGTGCTCGCGAAAACGATCGAGTCCTATTTCGATCAAAACGAAGAAGCGCTTTTCACCCCGCGCGTGGCCGAAGAGAAGAAAAAATATTCTTGGGCTCGCCTCGTTGAAGCTCTCGAAGAATTCGCCAAACCCTCCTAAAAAATCTCTTCCCACGATCAATTCCGCTTTACCAGGCCGGATTCTTTTAAGACTCATCATGTCCGGTATCCCGATGTGACTTATTGATTTGTGTCGGGTCAAACCAGAACAGAATGGCCAATGGGTTAGGGGGTAGTTCCAGTCATGGGGAGCTAGTTCCAATTCGCCCAAAGGCTTGGGCTTCCGTCGGTCCAGTTCGCTGTGGGACCACGACCTGGTTTGCCGTCGGAAGGGCGTAGCCCTTGGGTTACGCAGGTTGGACCTCCTTCTGGGGGTCCAACCGTTTTCTTTTGCCCGGCCTGGGGGAAATGCCCCAAAGTTAGTCAAATTCGGATGATTTTTCTAAAATCCTGAAACTCTCGCTGGTATAATTCGTCCTAGATCTTACAAACACCCTTACGCGAGCAGCTCAAGCATATGCATCTCCAGGAGGCCTCAATCATGCTGCACCGAATGCGGGTACGTGCCGCCACTGCCTTTTTCTTTTCTTTTTTAGCAACCACCATTGCAACTCATGCGTTCGCATCGACTGCCTGTGTTCCCTCCAGTGGCTATCGCCACGACGGCGGGGCTCTGAGTCATCCCAACCTTCCCAACAACGGCGTTGTTTGGGGCGGCACCATCGGGGTGAATATCGACGGCGGCGATCCCTACGACATGTATTGCATCGATATCAATCACTGGCTCTGCAAAGACAACTGTCTTGCCCAAGGGCCCAACATTGCCGCTCCCGAGATTCTCTGGATCCTGCACAACTACTATCCCGTGGTCCCTTCCGAGCCTCTCGGGCTAACTCCGGACAAGCAGGCCCGCGCGGTTCAGCTGGCCATTTGGCATTTCAGCGATGGATTGGATATCAGCACCGGTGGTACGCCAACCGATGTTTTCAATACCGCACGAGCCATCGTAGCTGCGGCCCAGTCTGCACCGGCCCCCCAGTGCCCGACCACGGTCACCGTGACGCCCTCGGGCGATATCTGTCAGCCCGGGTCGCACGTCACGCTCACCCTGTGTGTGCTTGATCAAGACGGAAACCCGGTTGAAAACCAAGACATCAGCCTGACCATCACCGGCGCCAATGCTCACGGTCCCGTTACCCTGACCACGGACTACGCGGGTAAGGTGCTTTACGGCTACACCGGAAACAACGTCGGCACCGACAACATCCTTGCCGAGGT
>JABDJR010000579.1 GCA_013003415.1 Candidatus Eiseniibacteriota bacterium
CCTTGCGCCCCTGTGCCGGAAATGGGACCGAGCGTTCGAACGTCGGAATCTCCGTTTGTCACCTCGTCACCATTTTCAAAAATGGCGTAGATTTCTTCGCCCGCAGAAACCACCTCGGGGATCCCGTCATCGTTCAGATCTGCCAGCGTGATACCCGCAGTGGTTGCGGTTTGAACCTCAACCGGCCAACCCGCGTGAATGGGTAGCGATGTGGTCGCGGAACCCACAGGGGATAGACCGCCTTCGTTACCACTCGAGTCGATGGCTGCGATTTGATAGTAGTAGCGGGTCAGAGGGGGCAGGCCCTCGTCGCTGTAATAGGCAATGCGCTTGGTGGGTTTTGGGTTGATCTTGCTGAACGGCCCGGTCTCGAAAGACGAGCGGTAGATGTTGTAGCCCTGAACGTGGTTGTAACCCCAAAGCACCGTGTCTTCAACCGCGGTCCAAGTAAGCGAGATCGCGCTTGAGCTTCCGAAGGTGGTGAGGTCGGCCACGGGGCCGGGAATCACCCAATCCAGAAGGTGGCTGTAAACCTCTCCGTAGGCATCGACAACAACCAGTTCGAGCTCGTGGTAGTCCGTGAGGTTGGAAAGACTGAGCTGGAAGGCGTCGGCTGGATTTGAGCCAATGGTGCCGGCGGGAATGTCTCCGATGACCGTCACCGAGTCGGTGATAGTGACCGCAGGATCGCCGCTACGCAATCGAAGCTCAACACTCCTGGCATCACCAAGTCCCTCGTTGCAAACATAGGCAATGATTGCAAAATCTTCGTTGGTTTCGATGGTGCCATTGCTGTTGCCGTTTCCTACCGTGTCGCGCAGTGCTTGCTGGTAGTAGCTAAACGACGGGGCATGGATGTAGAGAACGATCTCTTGGCTGTAGGAACCGTTAGCACCGAAAACGTCGAGCGTGCATTTTGCCTCGTAGCGGTTTGGCGTGCTTCGGGTGATCGTAAGCACAAAGGGGTCGGAGGCCGCAGAAGACGCACCGGCGTTTACATCAGGGTAGAACGAAAGGTTGTCCGTGATGCTGAGGTTGGGATCGGTGGTGGATAAAAGAGCGCTGATTCCGGTTTCGGTAATCGCACCGTTGTTCTTAATGGTGACGTTTAGTTCGATGGTCTCGCCGGCGTCGATCAGACCGTCATTGTTACCGTTGGACGGGCCGCTTGTGTCGTCGTCGATACCCTGGGAAAGTGCGTACATGTAAGGAGCCGCACCCGGAGCCACCACAGAAGCGTTCCCGATGTAGGGAATGCTGTTGGGATACTTCACACCCACGGTAAACGTTCCCGTCTCGTCGGGTCGGAAGGGGAGGCTGGCCTGACCGAGGGCGTCGGTGAAGCCCACGGAATAAGCATCGCCATCTTTGAACAGGGTGACACGGGCATTCTGAGCGTTCAATCCATCATAGGTCACATTGACATCGAAGGTGCCGTCCCCAAGGGTGAAGGTGGGGTTGTGATTCACGATCATGTTTCCGGGAACGTCCGTGAAGAATTCAATGCTCGGGTCGCCAAGATAGATCTGGGTAAACTGTGTCCAGCGATGGGTGTTGTCGTTCTGAGCAAAAACCACGAAAGGCGACTTGGCCTCAGTCATGGCTTCACCGAGGGTGCCTACGTTTTGCTGCAACAGAAGATCATAAAACTCATTTTGATAAGAACGACCCGTGGTGGGGAAGTCGAGACGGGTGGACCCGATGACCCCCCAAGAACCGCCAACGGCGTTCAGCATGAATCGCTCGGCAATGCAGTTAAAGTCGATTGCCGATGACGTGCAGTTAATGGCGTAGAGAAGGAAAGTTTCGTCGGCATTGGTCAGGTTGTCGGCATCGGAGTTGATCATGGTCTCGCCGTTGATACCGACGGCCATGGTGTTGATGTATCCGTGTCCCACGTGGTGAACGATGTTGTACCCGGCATCGATTTCGGCAAGTACGGTTGGTTTAGTTTCGGGGATAGCTCCTGGGAAGGCGGTGTAGTTCTCGTAGAGCTTGGTGAGGTTGAGCTGCGGTTGCAGGTAAGTGACAACGTCTTCGCAAATGTCGGCACCGTCGAACAAAATGGTCTGGGTCGGACTCCAATCCTGCGGAAACAGGACTTCACCTAACATGAGGTACTCGGTTTGATAGCCCAAGGGAGGGGAGATTTCGTAGTCTAGCGTCTTGTCGACCATGACTTGCGCTTCGGCGATGTCGCTCGTAGGAAGTCGGCCCACCCAAACGTCGGGATACAAGTCCACACTGTCGCCGGGAACCGCAGCTTGGGCGTAGCCCTCGCCAAAGGTTCCGTCGCCGTCTCCATCCCATTCGCGATCAAGGTCGGTGTAGTAGAGATCGGTAGGAATATTTTCGCTGCCATAGAACAGAGTTTTACCAAGACGAACCGGAATGATCTCTGTGTCGCCGCCCAGCAAGACAAAACTCGTTCCCCATTTTGAAACCGCGTCGCGAATGAAGAAACGAATGGTTTGCTGGGTGTCGCTACCTTGGGGGTAGTTGGACTTAATCCAACTGATCGTGCGCACAACCGTGGAGATGCCAACCGCGTTTTTGTGATCGGCAATGCGTTGGTACTCACTCTCCTGAGCGGCATCGGTAATGATGACCATATCCACCGGGCTTCCATCGACGCTGGGACGGAAGGTGGGGTGGAATGGCTCGCCGCTGTTGATGAGCGGCGTGTAGTAATTGGAAGAGCCTAGAATGCCGCCCTGACCGTTCAAACTCTGCCCGGTCAACTGGTTCAAGCTTCTTTCGAAGGTGGCCCGACCGGTACGGCTTTCGCGTTCAATGCGCAGGTCTCTCGGGTGCGCGGCCGCAAATTCGGTTTCGACCTCTACTCGAAACTTGGTAACAAGACGCGCTTCACCGGTAGCAGGGTTCCACTGCACGGGACTCACGCCCACTCCAGCAAGAATGTTGCCGCGCATGCGTCCGGTGTGGTGGGTGATCACGAGGTCTTTGGGGAACCAAGATGCCGATTGCGTGATGGAAGGTTTCATCGGCATGGCCGGTCCAGGTACTTGAGCCCCCACTGTCATGGGACGATAGGTGTCTTTCAAAGTTTCCGTTGCGATCGGAATGACACGAACCGTTTTTGCGGTTTGGTTTTCCGGTAGTCGTAACATGACGGGAAGGATTGGAAGATCGGGTTCGCCTTCGTTCAGTGCCGTGGTGGCTCCTAAGAGTTTGAAGTACGTGCCTTCGCTGGTCTCGACGACCGAAAGTGTACTTCGATCGACCGTGACTTCACGAACGACGGTATTCGCCAAACTCGTACTCACGGCCAAGGTGCAAAGCAATGCCGAGAGGAGAAGGGGCCTCAGTGTAGAAGTTGATTTGAGTGCTCGAAAGACCATGTGGTGACTACCTTAGGAAAATTCCGGTGAGGAAGTAGTGGGCATGTTTCGGCCCTTGATAAAAGCTTTGCTTACCTGGGGTTGATCGCGATGCCCACACATAGAGTTTGCCCAAGGTGCAGCGAGGGTCTGTAAACAAACCTGTCTGGGGCACAAACCGGCCGACGCGATCAGCCTGGAAAGGGTTGGACTTGTTCTTACCTAATGGGTTCGCCTTCTTGCTTGCTGTAAATCTAAGGAAGAGCGGAGAACCTAGCCACGTTGCATTCGTCCATCCAATAGAGGTGTTAATCTGGAACGAAGAATCCTGTTGGAATTGACGGCAAGTATGGCATAGTGGAAAGGTCCAAGTCAAAGGAATAGAGGAACTTGCCAAGTTTTTGAATTCCCTTAACTTGTGTTTAAATTGAAACGTCGATAGTATTTTGCCCCACTTAAATTCAACCCAGTCAATCTCAGGAGGACAAATGGCATCAGAACGTAAACGCGAATTGCGACGAGAACGAAAAAGACGCAAAGAGCGGGTGAAAGCTCGTATTCGTGAGCAGAAATTGAACAGAAAATCGCGCAAGAAGTAGATCCCGGTTGGGCGATACGGCTTAGCGTCGTGAAAAACGCCATGGCCGAACAAAATCAAAAAAGTGAGGATTCTCCTCACTAGTTCATGTTTTCGATCCCCCGTCCGGAGGGTCGACGATGAATTCGACAGAGACGAATTCGACAGAGACAGTCCAAGGGGTCGCACCCCATGGTTTTAGTGGGCCGCTACCCAGGCTAATCAGGGCTCCGCAAGCGGCCCCATCGAGGAATGCCCTCTCCAGTTGCTTGGGCATAGCCGAAGCTGACCTTAACGAGTTTTTAGACTCCGGTGGCTGGTCCGCAGTTACGCGTGGAACATCACTAGAACCCTTTCGTAGCACACTTTCTCCCGGTCAGTTTTTGCGCATGCAGGGGCTAAGCGAACTTCTGCGCGGCAGTGACGGCGAGACATTGGATCGGCCTCAGAAAGTTTACGAAGAACTGCTGTGGTTGAGACGCAGGAAGAGGGAGCACTTCGTCGCTCTGCTCCTAGATAGCCGAAAAGGCTTGCTGAAGACGGAGGTCATTTCGGTGGGGTCCCTATCCACCACCGTGGTTCACCCTAGGGAAGTCTTTGTACCAGCAATAGTTACGAGATCGGCCAGTCTGGTGGTGGCCCACAATCACCCGTCCGGAAACCCCGAACCTTCCGACGACGATATTCGGCTCACCCGGCGCCTGGTCCAGTGCGGTGAGATTCTGGGCCTCCCCATCGTGGATCACCTGATCATAGGGCACCGCGGGTTTTTCTCCTTTAGGGAGGAGGGCCTCATGGCCTAGGACCGAGAGGTTAGGCGGAGGTGTCCAGTATGGCGGCCAGAATCTCCGTCCAACTGGTGTCACTCGAGGCGTCCAACCAGAGACCCAGGGTGGTCAGGCGGAGGGCCACCATGGCCACGACGAGAATTAAGGTAAAGATAAAAAACGACTTCATTGTTTTGCTCGACTTCCTATAGAAGAGCGCCCATAGCTGCTCCCCTTTAAGGCAACCGTCGTACCAGTTTTGGCTCGCTCGTTAAGTTGTTGTTTTATAGGGCGTTAGGGAGATGGGTGTGAGCGGAGTGGACGAGGGGCCGTCCCGTGGGGTACAAACCGTGGGGATTCGGTACACTGTGTTCCAGAACTTGGCTAACCGGAGGGAAAGATGGCCTTAACCCGTTCACGGGTCCGCAGCATTCTTAATCAATGGCGGGGGAAGCGTGTGCTTGTCCTGGGCGACCTCATGCTCGATCGCTACCTCTGGGGAGCGGTGGACCGCATTTCCCCAGAAGCTCCTGTGCCTGTGTTGGAGGTTCAAGAAGAGACCCTGTGCATTGGTGGGGCGGCGAATGTCGCCCACACCGTGGTGGCTCTTGGCGGAGCGGTTGCGCTGATCGGGGTCATTGGGGAAGACGACAACGGTCGCGCTCTGGCCGCGGAGCTTCGTGCCCGGAACCTTCCCGCGAACGGCCTAGTACCTCTCACCGCAAGACCGACGACCACCAAGACCCGCGTGGTCGCTCGAAACCAACACCTGGTTCGATTTGATCACGAGTCCCGAGCCGAGTTAACGCATGGAGAGGTCGAGCAGGTTTGGAAGCGCGTTTTAGAAGCCCTTCCGAGCACCGATGCCATTGTGGTTTCCGATTACGGTAAGGGAGTCATTACCAAAAACTTACTGGATCGCCTGTTGCCAGAAGCGAAGGGTCGTGGGATTCCGGTTTGTGTTGACCCGAAAGACACGCACTTCATGTCTTATGAGGGCGTGGCGGTGGTTACACCGAACCAACATGAAGCGGCCGAGGTCCTTGGCTACAAACTTCGCGATGATGCCTTGGTTTCCAAAGCGGGCACGGAGCTTCTGGGCCGGCTTGGCGCCGACGCTGTGCTGATCACCCGTGGTTCCGAGGGGATGAGTCTTTTTCAGACCGACAAACGCTCGGACCTCAAGGCGGTGGCGCGCTCGGTCTACGATGTTACGGGTGCCGGGGACACGGTTGTGGCAACCTACGCGCTTGCGATCGCCGGGGGAGCCGAGCCCATTGAAGCCGCCGAACTCGCGAACCGCGCTGCCGGCGATGTTGTGCAGCAGGTAGGCACCGCCGTGCCAAGAATCGTGGCATTGGAGGCTTTGGGCCACAGTCGGGTCTACACCGCAGAGGGGCTTTTAGAGCAACGAGAGCGGTGGGCCAATCAGGGAAAACGGGTGGTGTTCACCAATGGCTGCTTCGACATTCTGCATCAGGGACACATGGATCTTCTGACCAAGGCTAAGGCCTTGGGAGACATTCTCGTCGTCGGTATCAACACCGATCGCTCGGTCCGCGAGTTGAAGGGCCCGGAACGTCCGTTAATCCCAGAAGGAGATCGTAGTCGCCTCTTAGCCGGGATTCGAAGTGTCGACGCGGTGGTGCTGTTCGATGAAGCAACCCCGCTCCAATTAATTGAGGCTCTGACCCCCGACATTTTGGTCAAGGGGGGAGACTACGATCGCGCGTCCGTTGTGGGCGGAGACGCGGTGGAAGCTGCGGGGGGCGAGGTTGTCCTTATCCCTTTGACCCCGGATCGCTCAACCACGCGCATCGTTACGCAAATGCGCGAGCTTGCAAAAGCCGACAAAGCCTCTCAAACCGGCCACGAACATTGACATAAGACAGGGCGATTGATAGGTTTCTTCGGCTGTCTCCCGGATGGGGGATTTTTTTATGTTACCCGGCCAGCCCCGAATAGCTCGGATTAGCCCGTTTAACACCTTTTAACTCTGGAGAAAGACGTGAATCTTCACGAGTACCAGGCCAAGACTGTTTTTGGCAGTTTCGGCATCCCTATTATTGAAGGAAGAGTTGCAACCACTCCGGAGGAAGCCCGCGCCCACGCTGAGGCTATGGGTGGCATGGTCGTGGTCAAGGCTCAGGTGCATACCGGCGGGCGAGGAAAAGCCGGCGGGGTCAAGCTGGCCAAAGATGCGGCTGAGGCGGAAGCGCGAGCGCGCGACATTTTGGGCTTAGACATTAAAGGGCACATTGTAGAAACGATTCTTATCGTGCCGGCCTCCGACATTTCCAAAGAGTACTATCTCAGCATCACTCTCGACCGTGGTTCCAAGCGACCGGTGATTATCGCCTCGGCCGAAGGGGGCATCGATATCGAAGAAGTTGCGGCCAAGACGCCGGAGAAGATCTTCCGGTATCACCTAGACCGCCCCGGATCGTTCAAGTCCTATGAAGCCCGCCTTGTGGCATCCAAGCTTGAATCCGATCCCAAGATCCAGTTGAGGATGGCTCGCATTGTCGAACAACTCGTGAACTGCTTTTGGGCTACCGATGCTTCTTTGGTCGAGATCAATCCGCTCATCACCAATCCCGAGGGTCAGGTCATTGCCCTCGACGCCAAGATGAGTGTCGACGACAACGCACTGTACAAACACCCGCACCTGGTTGCCTTCCGCGAAGACTCCGATGAGCACGCAAAAGCGGCTCGTGAAATGGGGCTTTCCTATGTTCCTTTGGAAGGGAACGTCGGTTGTATCGTGAACGGTGCCGGGCTTGCCATGGCCACCATGGATCTCATCAAACACTTTGGCGGTGAGCCGGCTAA
>JABDJR010000100.1 GCA_013003415.1 Candidatus Eiseniibacteriota bacterium
GTGGTTGGCGCTGTAGTAGTCGACGCCGTTCATGATGAAACCAGCTTCGACGCGGGTTATGTCCATGGCGTCGAGCCCGGCGGGGGCAAGGCCGTAGTTTTTTCCCGCTACGGTCAGTCCGTCCCAAAGGCCAAGTGCGTGTTGGTTTTCTACCCACACTTCGTAACCTAAATCGCCGGTGTATCCGGTGCGGGAAATAATGGCGGGCACGCCGCCAACTTTCGCCGGCATCATGCGAAAGAAACCTAGTTTGTCGACTGAGCTATCGGACGCTTGGTTCAAGATGGTTCGGGAGTTTGGCCCTTGAATAGAAAGGGCGGCGAAGCGTGCCGAGCTGTCTTCAATGGTGACGTCGTATTCGCTGGCGTAGCGTTCGAACCAAGCGTAGGTCGGTTCGGCCGCGGTCACGCGGTACACGTTCTCTTCGAAACGCGAAACCGTTCCGTCGTCCACGACCTTGCCCTCGTCATCGCACCAACAGCAATAGGTGACTTGGTTTTGCTTCAGCTTGCCGATGTTCCGGGACATGATGCGCGTAAGAAACGCGGTGGCATCGGGTCCGTAGACTTCATATTTGAAGAGGGGGGTGACATCGATCATGCCTGCGGTGTGCCTGAAGGCGTAGTACTCCCGCTCGAAATACGGGTCGTAGGCGCGGGCCGCGTAATAGCCTCCCCAGTCCTTCCAAAGAAGGGCTTTGTTGCTCTCTAGGGTTCTAGGATGGAAGGGGCTTGGAATAGGCATCGGAGCGAAAGCATACGCCCGGGAGGCCAATTTCGGCTAGTCGGGTCTCAAGAATCGGTTCGGGTTCATGGGCGGAGTTCCCGTGCCAATGCAACGAAAAGGGTAGGGTGCGTAGTACGCGGTTGTTATAGTCACCGCATTCCAAACGACATGAGTCGATCCATCTACAACCATTCTTAGGGGTAACGAAAAGTCATGGTAGGAAAAGGCATCATCTTGGCCGGGGGCACGGGAACCCGCCTTCACCCGATCACCAAAGGTCTGAGCAAGCAACTCATGCCGATCTATGACAAGCCGATGATCTACTACCCTCTGTCCACCTTAATGCTCTCGGGCATCCGCGACATTCTGATCATCACAACGCCCCATGAGCAGGCTCTCTTCAAAGCCTTGCTCGGAGATGGCAAAAGTTGGGGCCTGCGTTTCGAGTATGCGGCTCAACCCAGTCCCGACGGTTTGGCTCAGGCCTTTCTCATTGGCGAGGAGTTTATCGACGGCGACAGCTGTGCCTTGGTCCTCGGAGACAATATCTTCTACGGGCACGGGCTGAAGGAGTTGTTAGCCGAGAGCGCCCAAGAGAACGACGGGGCAACCATCTTCGGTTACAACGTGAGCAATCCAACCGCCTATGGGGTGGCTGAGTTCGACGCCGACGGCACCGTGATTGGGCTTGAAGAGAAACCCAAAGCACCCAAGTCTAACTATGCGGTGGCCGGGCTCTACTTTTACGACAGCGATGTGGTCGCCCACGCTAAAGCTTTAAAGCCATCGGCTCGTGGGGAACTTGAAATCACGGATCTCAACCGTGTCTACCTAGAGGCTAAGAAACTCCGGTTGAAAAAATTTGGTCGCGGAGTGGCTTGGCTCGACACTGGTACCCCCAATGCTTTGCTTCAGGCGGCGAACTTCGTGCAAACGATTCAGGAGCGGCAAGGATTGCGCGCTTCTTGCCCCGAGGAAATTTCCTACCGCATGGGCTGGATCGATGCCGAGCAACTGAAGCGACTCGCCAAACCCCTGGAGAAGACCGAGTACGGTCAGTATCTCTACGCGCTGGCCCGCGGGCTGGATGTCTAGCTGCGGTTAGGCTTCTGTAAGTAGCAGAGCGTTGGCAGGGAGGGGTGCTCGCGGAAGTGCACCTAAGCGCACGTAAGCCTAGTACTTCGGTTGGTAGAGCTGAATCGAGAAGTCGCCCGGCGCTTTGATGTAGGTCACCCACCCGTAGCCGTGATCTTCCACCGGCTTCGCGAACTCAACTCCCTTGGCCTTGAGTTCTGCAACCGTCGATTCAATATCATCGCAGTAAAAGGAAATGTCAGCCGTTCCCGACGGCGGTTCCTTGTCACCTTCTTCGGTGGGGTGAACGCCCATGTCTGCCTCTGGAAGATCGAAGATCATCCATCCTTCACCAATATCACGCCCTGCGAAACCGATCTTGTCTTTCAGAAACGTGCGTAGTTCTTCCGCCTTGGAGCTATAGAACATGGTGTGAACACCTTTAATCATCTTGTCCTCCTAATTCGTTTCTGACCCGAATAAATTGGCCCACTCGGGATGCTTGCGTACTGGCTCCAGGTCGGGATCATGTTTGGGCCAACGGGTTACATGGGTGGGTAGGTTGGCCAAAGCTTCCTTAAGATGCTCAATTGCTTTGTCTAAGTCTCCCACTTTCGCATAGGTGCAAGCAGCATTGTAGCGGACGCGGCCGTCCTTTGGATCCATGGCTACCGCTCGTTCCGCTTGCCTAACCGCCTCTTCGGGTTGCCCATGGGCGGTTAGCCAATTGGCTAAAAGGGAGCGCTC
>JABDJR010000587.1 GCA_013003415.1 Candidatus Eiseniibacteriota bacterium
TAGGGAGAACCGGAGTGATCTACTCGCCGGATAAGGGGGAGACTTGGCACACGGTGACCACCGACCCTTACTATTGCGCCGACTTTAATGCCGACCAGAAAGCGGGTTGGTTGGCCGGTCCCAACGGGGTTGTGGCCCGGTTCACTCTGCGGTGACAGAGTTCACTCCGCCCGAGGTTACTTCAAGGGCGAAACCTGTCCCCAGAGACGACCGGGTTCGCGGGCTCGACCTTCTGCGTGGCATCGCCATCTATGGCATTTTAGTCGTGAACATTCAGATCATGTTCGTCCCCATCCTCTTTGAGAACTACCCTGCGGGAATTGTCCCCGGTGAACGTTTTGGCGACCTTGTTTGGTTTCTTGTTCGAGGGCTCTTTGAGTTCAAGTTCATCACCTTGTTTTCTATGCTGTTTGGAGTGGGGTTCTGGATTCAATGGAGTAAATGGAAAAGCAAAGAACGGTCGGGCTTTGCAAAGTTTTACCTTTGGCGACTTTTCCTCTTGCTTGGGTTTGGCGTGCTTCACGGCACGCTTCTCTATTTCGGCGACATCTTGACCTCCTATGCGGTGGCCGGGGTGGGTTTGCTCCTTTTGAGATCGGTCGAGATAAAGAGTCGGCTCTTCATCGCCGGGGGCATGGCGGTTGGAATGTCGCTTCTGCTTTTTGGCCTTACCCAGTTTGATATGGGAGATAGGATCGAAGAGACCGAGACGGCTCGGGAGACGGCCGCCGTGTTGAACGACTATCGCGATACGGGTCAAATCGTTTACGGCGACTCCGTCGTCACGCTTCCCTTGGGCAAAGACGAGGTGGTGGGTACACTGCTCAAACTGGCGGACATAAGCCCTCCCGCTGAAGTTGCCATTGTGGAAACCGTAGTGTTTGCTCAGGGCCCCAATCGTTGGACGCTTGTCTTTCGCACCAGTATTTACCTTCTGTTTACCCTTTCTACCCTTCCCTTTTATGTGCTTTGGAGAGCACTTGCCGCTTTTCTTATTGGGACGGTGCTCGCGGAAATGCAAATCTGGAACCGGGCGCGTGAAGATCGTTTCTTGCAAGTATCTCTGGCCTTGTTTATCGGGGGGGTGGTGCTGGCACTTGTCGCGGCCTATGCACGCTACTTTGGGGCCTATCAATCAGGTCTGGTCGCCGGCCTCGGATACAGCCTGCAGGATCTTTCTGCGTACCCCATGGCGCTTGGAATCGGTGGGCTGACCATGCGATGGGCGAGTGGAACCGCGGCCCAGGCTTTGCGAGAAGGGTTAGAGGCGGTGGGCAGAACCGCTCTGAGTAACTACATCGGTCAGTCGTTCGTCACGATGATGATCGCCACCAGTGTGGGCTTAGGGCTCTACGGCACGTTGACTCAACTGCAGCTCTTGGCTCTCGCTACCGGAATCTTTCTTGCTCAGATTGTGCTGAGTGTGGCCTGGCTCAAGGTCTTTCGCTTTGGTCTTTTGGAATGGGTTTGGCGCTGCCTAACCTACCGGACCCTGCTTCCTTTGCGCCGGTAAACGCGACCTTGCGGGAAAACAAATAACCCGACTTAGTCTTCAAGTTTTGCCAAGGTTCGTTTGGGTGCGATAAGACGAAAGCTCTCGTCAACAAAGGCCTCAACCTTTTTCCAGTCTTTGATCTTGGAGGCGTCCATACTCACCCAGCCGTGCTTCCCTACGTAGGGGGCTTTCCAGAACCCCGAGCGGGCGATGACCTTTTTCTGGTGGGCCATGCTGAGTTTGAAACCAATCACCGGGGTTCCGTCTTCTTCTTCGCCAAAACCGCAAAAGATTTTGTTCTTCACCCGAAAGTGAGGCTTGCCCCAGGTTTCGCTTTCTTCGGCATCCGGATAGCTCAGGCAGATGCGGCGGAGCTTATTGAGGATTTGTTTCGACGTTGGCATTCATTTCTCCTTCAGGGTTTAGGTTGGACTTAGACCATGGCTCTTGGTCAAACCAACGCAGCCATTCTTTGAGCAGATCAAGGGTGTCTTTCTGAAGATGGTAGGTGCGGCTCCGCCCACGTTTTTCAGATCGGAGGAGGCCGGCTTGTTCCAGGGCGCGAATGTGACGGGTTGTGGTTGGCCAAGCATGAGCGAATCGTCCTGCGATGTCTCCGGCCCGCATGGATCCGCCGCGGAAATGAACCGTGAGTAAGATCTGTCGACGCGCTGGATGGGCGAGGGCATTTACCACCGCATCCAGCGCCTCGAGTTTCTCCTTAAGATCCAACGATGGGTTCCAGAGTTGCGATGGTCAGTTCCTCTAGAATCTCACCGATGGGTTCCCAAACGGACATGATCTCGGGGCTTTGCATGGCAAGGTTGGGTCCCTCTCGGTCCTTCCATTGGAAAGTCTCGACGAAATAGGGGGGGCCTTCACCGTGTTTGTTTGTGGCTTTCCACATACGAATGGGCTCGTCTGTGATTAAACCCGAGGCCTTGAGGGCAGGCCCATGTTTGATGACCAGGGCTTCCAGAGCATCGAAGCAGCCGGGTTTGGGGACGTAGGTGACGAGGTTGGTAAACGGTTGATTTGAGGGCATTTAGAACTCCTTTGGTTGCACTTGAGGATTTGTAATTTAGCAAAAATGCTAAGTGAATTCAACATTAATATTTAGCAAAAATGCTAATAAAATAATTCTGACGGTGGGCCGTTCATCCCCGATTCAGGGGTTTGAGGGAGGGTGTATTCTTTTCTGCATCCAGAAGCCCCATTCAGGGTGTCCCCTTAGTGATGGCCATGAAAGGCCACTCCGGAGGATCGATGAATCAGAAGCGATACCGGTGGGAAGAACTCATGACTCTTCTCGAACCGTTTCATACACAGGCAGCAGCCACGGCAAGGAATCTTTGCCGCACCACAGGCGATGGGGACGACCTCTACCAAGAGGCAGTTCTACGAGCCTGCGAGAAACTGCACACCCTGCGAGACACGTCCCGGTTTCGTTCTTGGTTCTTTGCCGTCTTATTGTCGGTACATCGGTCGCGGAGTCGTCGCTCTGTGTGGCGAAGGTGGATTCCAATCGATGACACTAACGCAGCCGACGTCCCCGACAGCGGAGAAGGCATAGATAGAGAAGCAGCATCGGCTCGCCGGATGAGTTACGCCCTGTCGAAACTCTCGGCCGAGCAACGCGAAGCTGTGGTGCTGTTTGAAATTGAGGGGTTCTCCATGGAAGAGGTCGCCTCAATTCAGGAATCAACCGTTGCCGCGGTGAAGTCCCGAGTTCTTCGAGGTCGTGAGAAACTAAGAACGATCTATGAGAAGAGCGGATGGGACGAACGGCAGGTCAAGTCAGCGCGCCAACCTGTTGCACCCAAAGAGCCGGTAACGGAAAAGGTAGATCGCATGTTTGCAATAGATCCCACTACGAGTATGGGAAAGGGAGCTCATCATGGATAAGCACGATAAAAAGAATCTAAGAGCTGAGTCGCCCGTCGACACGGCACTGGATCACGACCTCAAATCATTATCCAAACGCTCTCGCCAAAACCCCAGATCGCTGGATCACGTCATGCAGTCCATTCAAGTTGAGAGTAAAATGTCCGCGAGGGAGGATTCTGGAATGTTGAGTTGGTTGAAAGCAAAACCCAAAGTTGCCGGTTTTACCGTTCTAGCCGTAATTGCCGCCGCCTTGTTGTTTATCCCCATCTCCTACGACAAGGTCGTGGGGCATGAGGTTGCCTTGTCGATTCAGGGCGACCTGGAGCGCGACGCGCTTAGCGCGATTGCCAATCAGTTTAAAGATGCCTTGGATGTAGAAGGCGTGGGAATTGACGTCGCTGCGGACAATGGGAAAATGACCTATACCCTGCAGGCCTCGGTGCCCGCGGAAATGGGCAAGCAAGCGAACAAGATTGCTTCCGCATTCGCGAGCAACCTGTCTGAGCGTGGTCTCGTGAGTTCTGCGAACGTCGAAGCGCGTAAAGAACGTGTCTCCGGCAACCTTTATGCCGCAGCCATGAACAACGTGATTTCCGTCGACATCGACGGGAAGAGCGAAGCCGAAGTTGAAGCCGAGATCCTCGCCGGTCTTGAAGCCGCCGGAATCAGCAACGCCCAGGTCGACGTGACCATTGGCGGCGATGGTGTCAACGAGCGCACCATCGACGCCGAAATCATGGTCGAGTCCGATGATCCCAATGTTGAAGCACCTGTGATTCAGATCACCGACGGTGGGGAGGCCTTTGGTGGTGAAACCGAAATCGAAACCAGCGAGCAATCGGTAAAGATCATGACCGAAGAGACCAATGGCGCTTCGGCCATGATTATTGAGATTGCTGAGGGTGGGGATGTAAAGCGGGTCAAGGTAGATCTTCCGGCCGACCTCTCTGACGCTCAGCTCGCCGACCATGTTGCTTCCGCACTGCGCAAGCAGGGTGTGAACATGGGAGTGGAAGTGAAGAACGGCCGGGTAAAGCTGACCGATGATGCGGCCCCGTCCCGTACCGAAGGCACCACCTGGGGTAAGCTCAAGAAAGATTTGGGCAACAACTAAGAGCCATGGAGTAACTCAGGACGCCGATGTCCTCGAGAAATCCAAAGAGTCTTCAGAAGGCCTTCGGTCGAAATGACCGGAGGCCTTCTTCTATTTACTTATTGTCTTCCAAGTGGGTTCCCACCGTGGGTTCTGCGGGAACATTCTGAGGTGACGCTGTAGTTAGTCTTCCGCCGGACGGCCCTTCCATTCCCGCAGCCTTCTTTTTCACCATGAACGGCAAGACCAGGATGCACACAAGGCCGAAGATCCCGTCCACCAGCAGGGTGTTGGGGTATCCGTGACGCTCAATGAAGAACCCTTGCCAGGCTAGGCTGTAACTGATGGTCAGGTTGAGCAAAGCCATGTAGGCCGTGAACTGTGTGGCCGCCACTAAGGGGTTGGTGACATCCATGAATAGGGCGGTCCGGGTGCCATACATAAGTCCGTTGATCAATGAGTAGATCAGACATGAAATCCAGAAGGCCTGGAAGATGGCTTGGGGAGCGTTGACGCGATCGGGGTCGTTCATATCCACGGGCATAATGAACCCGTGTTCTTTCAGGACCATGGAGAGATAGAACACCGGAAGCGACATAGCGAAGATATAGAGAGCAAGCATCTTCCTTCGCCCGAGCTTATCTGAAAGCAGTCCTCCCACAATGCAACCGAACGCGGAGAGGATGGTTGACCAAAAAGCCAGATCCCCAATACGGCTGTCCGTCATTCCAATTTCAACCGCTAAGTTGGACTGAAGGGCTCCGCCCAAAGACATGGCTCCTGCAGGAAGAAGCGCGAAAATCAGCCCAAAGAATCCGAGGCGATTCATGAGTAGGGCTCGGAAAGCCTCTTTTACAAAGAGCCATACTTCAGCAAAGGCGCGGCTGGCTCCGCTTCCTTCCACTTGTAAACTTGAGTCTCGAGCACCTTCTTTGAGGGGAAGTGCGACCAAAAGGGTTACCGAGGCGATGCAAGCGGCCACGAAAACGATGCCACCCTGCAGTCCGATGGCTCCCATCATTTTGAGGACTAAGGCTCCGCCGATGGTTTGGCCAAGATACGCGGCTCCGAACATCAGTCCGTTGGCAAGACCACGCTCGTTTTCTTTGAGCACTTGCACCGCCAGGGCATCAATGGCTACGTCTTGAGTCGCGGCGAAGCAGTTGTGGATGAGGAGCAGTATTGTAAAGAGTTTGAGTTGGGCGGGCAGATCGATTCCTACGGTGACGAGCAGGGTGGCCACCATCATGGTCTGGGCGCCCACGATCCACATCCGTCTTCGCCCCAGTTTCTCTGAAGCGAACACATCCACAATCGGGCCCATGATGAATTTCCAGGACCAGGGGATATAGAACGCAGCGACAAAGGCGCCAATCTCGGCCGGGCCGACCCCGTCGCGACGCAGGGTGGTCGCAACCGCGGTGGCTACGAAACCAAGCGGAATACCTTCGGTGAGGTAGAGAAAAAAGAAGGCCGTGAGCCGGCCGCGTCTAGAGGCGAGTAGATTTGGAAGTCGCATAAGTTCGGGAGAATACCAGGATTGGGGCGGTAGCTCAAAGCCAGCGAAGGCGTGTTTTGGAATGCAGATTCTGGACTGGCCTTGTCACCTTTAGCGAGGTAGTTCTCGGAGCATTCATAGAAGGGAAGTTCCGATTTCAGTTTTGGAATGCTTTGTTTTGGACATGAGTGCGTACACTGAAACCTAAGATCAGGGTTCGAAAAAAAACGCCCCGTTCTTTGTTTTCATTCTCTTGTGTTTTCATTCACTCTGTTAAGGAGGTGCACAGTGAAAGCGCTCTTATTCAAAGTTGTGACAATAGGAATTGTCCTAACCCTCTTTACGCCTCTCAACGCCGCAGCCACAAACGGAATGAACATGGAAGGCTACGGTCCCATTTCCTGCGGTATGGGTGGCGCTTCCATGGCGTTTGATAACGGCTCCGCCGCCATGATGAACAACCCCGCAACACTCGCTCTCATGCCCCCAGGATCGGCTCGCCTCGATCTCGCATTGGGCATGCTTGGACCCAACGTGAACTCTTCGGTTCGCACCCCAGGTGGTTTGTTTAGCGCAAACTCGGACGCAGATGCGTTCTTCATGCCCGCGTTAGGTTTTGTTAAGAACAACGGAAAACTCACTTTTGGTGTGGCGGCCTTTGCCCAAGGAGGTATGGGTACTGAGTTTGGTGCGGACTCCTGGATGTCCGATCCCAGCATGGGTGCCAACTCGGCTCTTACGGCTGGCCTTGTGAATCGCACAGAAGTCAGCATGGGGCGCGTGCTCCTTCCGCTTACCTATCGCATCGACGATCAGCTAAGTATTGGAGGAAGCTTTGACGTGCTTTGGGCAGGCATGGACCTGCAAATGGCGATGTCCGAAGCTCAGTTCCAAGATCTGGTAACCACCCAGAGTATCGGGGCAGCTTCGGGAAGCTTGGTCCAAGGGTTTGGTGCTCTTTATGAGCCCTTCGGAGGTGCTGGAGTCAGTACCCTACATCATGCATATTTTGATTTCTCAAATGACAATGCATTCACCGGTGAAGCTCGAGGCTACGGTGTAGCTGGGAAGCTCGGGATGGTCTATCAGTTCAACAATGATCTGAGTGTTGGAGCCACCTATCACACGCGCTCGGCGATGAGTGATATGGAAACCGAGAACGCGATCCTAAGCATGGGCGTGAAGATGGATACCGGGATCGCCTCCGGCGGTTCCCCAAGTGGTGTCTATCAAGACATGAACATTCCCGTTTCGGGGTCCATTACGGTGGAGAATTTTGAATGGCCGGAGACCTACGGCATTGGGCTGGCCTACCGTCCAACGTCGAGTCTTTTGTTTGCGGCCGACGTGAAACGCATTAACTGGGCGGCTGTCATGGAAGACTTCACGATGACTTTTGAAGCCGATGCCGTGGCCGAGAATGGTGCGTTTAGTGATCTCGCTTTGAACACGACCTTGTATCAGAACTGGAAAAATCAGACGGTAGTTTCCCTGGGAGGTGAGTTTGCACCAACCCTTCGGCTCCGACTGCGTGCCGGGGTCAATCTCTCGGAGAACCCTGTCCCAAGCCAGTTCCTGAACTCTTTGTTCCCGGCGATTGTTAGCAACCATCTTGCGTTTGGTGCCGGATATCGAATTGCTGATCGTTCCGTGGTCAACTTTTCGTTCTTCCGCGCCTTTGAGGTGACCGAAACCAATGCCGGAAATGGCTCGACCATTCCCGCGGTTTCATCCTCTCATGACCAACTCAACTATTCGTTGATGGTGACGCAAGAGTTTTAGGATTTCGGAAAGTCGAAACTCTTAACACGTTATGGTGGTGCTAGTTTGGTGGAAGTGGGTCGCTTGTTCGGCGGCCCACTTTCTTGTGCGCGCCTAGCATTCTTGACTATTCTTGTC
>JABDJR010000160.1 GCA_013003415.1 Candidatus Eiseniibacteriota bacterium
GTACCCGAGGCCCAGTCGCCTTGCTCAACCAGCAACACCCGATGACCGCGAAGCGCAGCATCCCTTGCCACCCCGGCACCATGCACGCCGCCTCCCACAATGACCACATCGTAGGGTTCGTTCAGCGGTGGCCGGTTCTCGCTCCCCCGCTTCAGATGACCTTGCATTAGCTCCACGGCTTGTCCTTCTTCGGGAACTCAAGTAACACTTGTCTCATGCCAACCACCAACCGAACTTGGGAAACAAGACACGCGAGCTTTCGGCAAGACGTGCCCTTACATATATCGGCGATTCCAAAGGATCCCGAAGCTCCCCTCATTCTATTTTGTCACGGCATGGGAGAGACTCCGGAAATCTTTTTGAAGCATTGGCCCAAGCTCACTTCGCTCCCCGTTCATTTGGTCGCACCCGCCGGTCCCTTTCCCTTTGAAAAGCGACGCCCGGACAAAATTGTGATCGGACACGCCTGGTACCTTTACGACGGTGGCGAGGAACTCTTTCGCCGGACCGTCTCCGATTCGGCGGCTTGGCTTCGAGAGGCCCTCCTTCAGGCCGAGGCCACCCACGACCTGAAGCCAAGATTCCGGTGCTTACTGGGATACTCCCAGGGGGCTTACTTTGGGTACACCATGGCCCTATCCAACCCGGACCTATTCACCCATGTGATTGGAGCGGCGGGTCGGGTGAAGGAGAGTTTTCTCCCGGAGGTTCGAAAGGGCACGCCCCTAGCCTCGGTCCTCGTCCTCCACGGCGACGAAGATGCCGCCGTTCCTCCCCTATCCGCCCGAAACTCCAAGGACGCACTGGAAGGTCGCGGCCACCCCGTTACCCTGGAGACACTCCCGGCCGGTCATCGTCTGACTCCAGCCTTTGATGAGTCCGCGACCCGGTGGATTGAAAAAGAATGGGCGATTCAAGAAGGCTAGGATCAGTCCGCCCCCCGTGCTAGGATTTGCCGCCGGAGGAACACTTGTGAAAGGTTTTATTGTCAACACCGAGTCCCTGAAGAAGGGCATGCGCGTTGTGGTACGCCACAAGTATGCGCGGGACCTCACCGATACCCCTGGTGGACCCATCGAAGAAATCATCAACTATCTGCCCGGACATATTGGAGCCGTCCGCACGCGAACCGGTCGCCAAGAGTTTCGCGTCGATCTTGACGAGCCCCATCCCACGGGACAAGAGTGGTTCTGGCGCGGCATGATCTACCCTGAAGGCAAACAACCCGAGTGAGGCCAACCGCTCACGCACTTTCCCTTCGTTGATCCTCCGCTTCGACCCTCCCCTCGTCACCGGAAAACTGCTCAAGCGCTATAAGCGTTTCTTAGCCGATGTGGAGCTCGATGACGGAACCGTCGTCACGGCCCATTGCGCCAACCCCGGTTCCATGAAGAGCGTTTCCCGCCCCGGTTCTCAGGTGTACCTGAGTCACCATCCTTCGCCTCACCGAAAACTTGCCTGGTCCCTCGAAGCCATTCGCGTGGGCCACCACTGGATCGGCATTCACCCTGCCAACGCAAACCGTGTGGTTGAAGCTGCGCTCCAACGAAACTTGGTTCCGGAGCTTTCGGGCTATGAGGAAATCCGTCCCGAAGTTGCTCCCAAGAAGGGCTCACGCCTGGACTTTCAGCTCACCCACCCGGATAAACCCACCTGCTGGGTAGAAGTGAAGTATGTGACCATGAAGGAGGGAAACGCAGCTCTTTTTCCTGATTCCGTTTCGGAGCGCGGTCTCAAGCACCTCGAAGTTTTGAAGGAACTGGTCGATCAGGGCAGTCGAGCTGTTCTGCTCTTTCTTTGCCCCCGAGGAGATGTCACCTCCGTGAGCCCGGCCGATGAGATTCATGCCGCTTACGGCGACACCTTACGTCAAGTTCAGAAAGAGGGCGTGGAGATCCTCGCCTATCGTGCGCGGGTCGGCAAAAGGGGTATTCGCTGGGATGACCGCCTCGTTTTCTCCCCTCGCGCCCCAGAGCCCAGTCCCCTGCTATGAATCCGGCCGTGATTCGTGTTAGGCTTTTTCTCGGTTTTGGTCCCATAGATTTGTCTGATTTGGAGGAAAGCAAGGAATGACCTACATCATTGGTGAGCCGTGTATCGGCACCAAGGATACCTCTTGCGTTGATGTTTGCCCGGTTGATTGTATTCACCCCCGCAGCGACGAAGAAGGTTTCGAAGCAGAGAAAATGCTCTACATCGACCCCGATGAATGCATCGATTGTGGCGCCTGCGAGCCGGCTTGCCCGGTTGCAGCCATCGGTCCCGAAGACGCACCCATCGAAGGCGTCTCTCAAGATGAGTGGGACAAGTGGCTCACGATCAATACAGACTGGTTTAAGAAATAGTCTTTTTCGCATTCCCAGGATTGATCCGGAGTCGATACCCTCGACTCCGGATCTTTTTTTGTTCGCGACCCTCTGTTACTAAGGAAATTCACGATGACCACATTCACCTCCCCTGAAACTCTTGGTTCCCAATCCCTGGAACAACGCGCAGTGAATACGATTCGTGTCCTTGCCATGGACGCGGTTCAGAAAGCCAACAGCGGCCACCCCGGCCTGCCCATGGGCGCAGCCGATCTTGCCTACGTGCTCTTCAGCCGCTTCTTAAAATTTGATGCCAGCGCCCCGGACTGGGCGGATCGCGATCGATTTATCCTCAGCGCGGGGCACGGCTGCATGCTTCACTACGCCCTGCTTTATCTGACGGGCTACGATGTCAGCCTCGACGACCTCAAGGATTTTCGTCAGTGGGGTTCCAACACTCCGGGACACCCGGAGTTCGGACATACGGCGGGTATTGAAACCACCACCGGGCCACTGGGTCAGGGCATCGCGACCGCAGTGGGCATGGCCATGGCAGAAACACATCTCGCGGGCCGGTTAAATCGAGCCGACTTGAAACAGATCGATCACTTCACATACGTTCTCGCTTCCGATGGCGACATGATGGAGGGAGTCCAAGCCGAAGCAGTTTCCCTAGCCGGGCACTTGGGACTGGGAAAACTCATCGTGATGTACGACGACAACAAAATCACGATCGACGGGGAAACGGATCTCGCCTTTTCTGAAGATGTCCGCAAACGTTACGAAGCCTACGGTTGGCATGTCCAATCCATCAATGGCCATGATCGCGATGCCATTGCTGGGGCTCTCGCCGCAGCCAAAAAGGAAACCGGGCGTCCTTCACTCATCGCGGCGCGCACGGTCATCGCCTTGGGCAGCCCCAACAAGGAGGGCAGCGAAGAAGCTCATGGCTCCCCTCTGGGTGACGAAGAAATCGCAGCAACCAAGGCCATCTACGGCTGGCCGGTAGAACCCAAGTTCATGGTTCCCGACGATGTCCTAGAACATTTCCGAGCCATGGGATCGACGCATCGATCGGATCGCGAGCGGTGGGAGAAACAGACGGCCGAC
>JABDJR010000193.1 GCA_013003415.1 Candidatus Eiseniibacteriota bacterium
TTGATCGGCCCAATTTCAAATAGGATTGGATTCATGAAGTTACGGTAGGTTCGAGGTTATGAGATGTCTCGAACAGGGCCCTTCCCAAGCCGAGAACTGTACCTTAGAACCCGCACTTCGTGGTATTGGATCGCCGCATTAAATGATCTCTAACTGGTACCTGAAAGCCACAGCCTGTATTCTAAGGAAACCTGCCTGCTAGCCAAAAACTAAACACTCTCCCGTGAGGCTAGAAATGCAACTCCCTCAATTCTACGCCGTCGCCGTGCTGTGCCTGGGCCTGGGCCTGTTGGGCTACACCGCACCAGCCACCGCGGCCGTCTTTGTCGTCGAAGATTCCATGCCCGTCCAAGCCGTGATCGAGTCGGCGGACTCTGGCGACACCCTTCGTTTTGAACCTGGTCATTACAGTGAAACCGTCTTCACTTCAAAGTCTCTCTATTTCATCGCGGAAACCCCAGGCACCGTGATCTGGGAGACGAACTACTCGGGAAGAGCCATCGAAGCTCGTAGCACCGGTAACCCGGTATACGTTCAGGGATTCACTTTTCGTCGGAATCGATCCGGAGCGGTTGCGTTTCCCGAGTCAGCCGGCGGAGCCCTCGCCGCCTTCTCATCACCCTTAGACGTTCGGAACTGTGTCTTTGAAGCGAACGCGGCGGTGGGTATTGCAGGAGCCATCTACTGCACCACGGTGGAAGTTCCGGGAGTGTCCTCCCCCATTCCCGCCGACGACCCGAACTCGGTGCGCCTCTTCGTGGAGGATTGCCGCTTTGAAGGAAATGTGGCCTCATCTTCCGGAGGCGCCATCTACACCGACAACACTTTAAGTGTCGTGAGGAACTCTCAGTTTGTTTCGAACCAGGCCAATGACGGGGGCGCGGCCTTCTTCTTGAATGGCCCCATGCAAATCGAAGGCTGTGAATTCACCGAGAACACGAGCGCAACCCATGGCGGGGCCTTGTTGGTGGTTGGAGTCGGGCCGCTAGAGATCACGGACTCAAGCTTCCATCACAATCGCGCAGAGGTCTTTGGAGGGGCTGGCCGGTTCATAAACATCACCTCCGTATCCATCCTCCACACTGAGTTCCTGGGGAATGAGGCCAGTTTTGAGGGCGGCGCGCTTCACGTGGATCGCTGCAAAATTCAAGTGGGAAACTCAAGCTGGATCGACAACATAGCCGGGCGCGATGGCGGGGCAGGCATGTACCTGAACCGTCTCTCTCCCGACAGCGGACTCAATCGATGCAGCTTCTTTGGAAACCAAGCTCCCGAAGCGTCTTCCCTACTTGTTTTTCAGAGCACTCTGATCGTCACGGAATCGCTTTTTGCCGAGCCGTCACCCATGCGTTGTCGTCAGAGTTCGCAAATTGTTTCCAGCTGCATTCTCTTGGATCAGAAGTCGACTCGCACATGCTTTAGCGATCCTTACCGAGCGTCCATTACCCGGTGTCCCGAGTCCATAACCCAACTCTGCTTCGCAAAACCGCGGGATGCATGCGAGCAATACGGTCGCCCGGGGGTACAGTGTTCCGAAGGAGCCTGCGCTAAGGTTGCCGTGGAACCGGTTCGTTGGGGAGCCATCAAACGTCGCTTTCCCTAGGCCAAATCGATCCGAGAGCAACCACAAAGAGCAGGGTGTAAATGGGGAACAGGTAGCGCGCGCCGCCCAAGAACGGGAGATGCCCCGCAGTCCAGACCAAAGCAACGACAAGCACCATTGTCCAACCCAGTCGAAACTTTTGCCGTTCACGAAACGCGAAGTAGAGACCCAAGAACAAGAACAGGTGAACCCCCTGGGCCAGACCCATCCAGGCCCAGCTCGCGCCTTTGCCCAGTTTCTCTGCTAATTCCGCGCGGTACGTGAGAGCCGGCGCAAACGCCCAGAGGCGTCCCGCCTTAAGGGGAAGCATGGCCACACTACGCCCGGGGTTTTGCTGGATGTATTCCGTCGCTCGGTCGAAGGCGATTTGCTCATCGCGAACTTCGTCGCCGGTTTGGGGAACCCCCTCCGGCGGATCCGCGCGCCCCCCCTTTGCATTGGGATTGTTCCCGAGTAAGAGATTGATACCGGCGTTGGTTGCCACGAGGACCCGATGCCCAAGAGCCGATTCATTGCGCTCGCTCCAAAGTCCAACACTCCCCGTGGTCATGAGTCCAAGGACAATCACCGCTAACAAGGCACGTTTCCAGTTGAGGGTTTGTGCCACCCAGAGGGCGAAGATCGCCGCGGGTACGAGAAGGAACACATGCCCTCGCGTGAGACCACCTAGAACGGCAAACACCCCCGCCACGGGAAGCCAAATCGCCTTACTCCCTTGCCCCCACTGAATGAGGCACCCCAGAAAAGTTAGGAACGCAGCACCGCAAAGAACTTCGGACATGAGAAATGTCGGCATGAGAATGTGGGTCGGCTCGAAAAGCAAAATGAGTCCGCACCATGCCCCGGCCACGGCCCCGAAGAGAAGCCGGGCCACCCACGCCCCAACGCCCACCAGCCAAAGGCCCAAAACAAGGTTCACGGCTTGACCCGCTTTTGAAGAGGGG
>JABDJR010000220.1 GCA_013003415.1 Candidatus Eiseniibacteriota bacterium
ATGAGGCCGAGGGGCCAGCCGGGTAAGTCGAGGGAAACCGCGAAGCGGTGGGTGAGCCAAGCAAGAAGTCCCAGAAACAGCACTCCGTAGGCCCAAGCGACCCAAACCAAGCCATTGGGACTGGTTAAGGGGACAAAAGGGGCCAGGAGGAAGGGATAGAGGAGGCTGGTGGCTCCGCGAGTCGGGGATTCACCGATTTGATACTCCAGGGGCGCTCCCTGCGATGCGGATCGAGCGTACTGCAAATAAATATAGGTGTCGTCCAGGGGTGGGGTGAATTCCCCTTGTGTGTTGCTGCGAGCTAAGTTAGCTGCCCATAGACCCAGGGCTAAAGCGAGGGCTAGATACCCCACGGCTTGCAGGGTGCATGTGACGAAGGGTGATTTTGCTAAAGCTTTCAATGATTGAACCCGATCTTCTGAGCGGACCCCGGAAAGGGTCAAGTTAGTTCGACCCCTCGAGGGGAGGGGCGAAAAGGTTTTAGGGCATAAGGATCCAGGGCATTCAGGGAATGGTCAAGAATCCATATCGCTCAGCACAAAGAGTGTTGAATTTCGAGAGAGGTTGGTAACGCATGTTCTTCAAGCGTCAGAAGCCTATGGTCGGTTTGGACATCGGTTCGAGTTCGATCAAGGTCGTTCAATGCGAATCCCGCGCTGGCGAAGTCCATTTGCAGGACTACGGCACTGCGGAGCTTCTCCCGGAAGCTATCGTTGATGGTGAAATCATGGACCGTCAGTTGGTGGTCGAGACCATCCAGAATCTTTGGGAATCCAAGGGTATCAGCGCCAAGTCCGTTTCGACGGCGGTGTCTGGACGCGCGGTGATTGTGAAAAAGATTCAGATGGAACGGATGGCCCCTGAAGATGCTCGTGAGGCAATTCAGTGGGAAGCGGAACAACATGTTCCCTATGACATTAACGATGTCTCCCTGGACTTTCAAATTTTAGAGGGCAACTCGGATCCGAAGCAGATGGATGTGCTTCTGGTGGCGGCAAAGCGGGAGCACTTAGTTGCCCACGCTGACTTGATTCGCCAAGCCGGTTTGGACCCGTTGATCATTGATGTAGATGCCTTCGCGGTACAGAACATCATGAGCATGAACTACGACCTCAGCCCGGAAGATGTGTTGGCCATGGTCAACATTGGTGCTGAAGTGACCAACATCAACGTAGTTCAAAACGGGATGCCCCTTTACACCCAAGACGTGAGCTTGGGTGGTGCCAGTTTTGTTGAGGCCTTGCAAAAGACCTTCAACATCAGCCACGCCGAAGCGCTTGCTGCAGTCAAAGGGGAGGAGCAACCCAACTTTGACATGCAACAAGTGGTCGAGACCGTGGCCGAAGACCTGGCGGTCGCCATTGAGCGCTCCGGGTTGTATCTCAAGTCGGCAGGAGAAACCGAGGAAATTGATCGCGTGCTGATTACCGGCGGGGGAACTCGCGTTCCTGGCGTGGTTGAGTTTCTGAACAACCGTATCGAACCTTCGGTAGAGGTCGCGGATCCACTCCGTCGCATTCACTTTGACCCCGTGCTGTTTGGAGACAAGAGACCCGAGGAAATTTCCCCGAGTCTCACCGTGGGTCTTGGACTCGCATTGAGAAAGGTCGACGATCGATGATTAGAGTCAATCTTCTTCCCAGAGAAGAACAGGCCAGATCAACGAGTTCGCCCGGGCCTAATTTGGGTGCCTTGGCTCCCTTCGCCATCATTCCGTTGGTGTTGGGAATCATCGCGGTTAGCGCGTTCTTAGAACGAACCAAGCTTACGGCCTTACGCCAGGATGTGGCCGAGGTTCGCGAAGAGGTGCGCGCAATCCAGCCCCAAGTTGATCGGGTGAATCGTCTCACGGCAAAACGTGAGGAGCTGGAACGACGCCTGGATGTCATCCGTCAATTGGATGAGGGCCGATTCATGTCGGTTCGCCTTATGGACGACCTCGGTCGCCACATCCCGCGTTACCTGTGGTTAACGAACATGACCCAAGCTGGCCCCGGCCAGGTCACGGTCAGTGGGGTGACGTTTTCGAACTTGATCGTTGCCGACATGATGATGCGTCTTGAACGTTCATCCATGTTTGGACCCGTCGATCTGACACAGACCGAACGGGGCGAGATTGGGGGCCGCGAGGTCATCAAATTCTCGGTGGTAACGAGCATGATCGATGGCGAGTCTTCCTCTGATTTTACCGCTGACGCATATCCGAAGGAGGGGAACTAATCATGGATCTCCAAAATCCGCGGACACAAAAATACGTCATTGTCGGAATTCTTTCCGCGGCAGCGCTCTACGTGTTCTTCTTCAGCACTTTTGTCCCCTTCGGACACCGTGCCTATGTGGACGAACGCCAAGTTCTCGAAGCTGACTTCCAAAAGCTTTCGGCGGACCTGAGTAAAGCGCGCCAAACCTTGAGCAACCGCGCCGAGGTGGAACGGCAATACGAAGTCTTGAACCGTCGTTGGGAAGTGGCAGCCAACTTGCTTCCAGAAGAACGCGAAGTCGCTGACCTGCTACGTCAGGTGACCCTTGCCGGTCAACAAAGCGGCGTTGAGTTCCTTCTCTTCCGGCCCAAGCCTCAGATTCCTGGTGAGGTTTATGTAGAGGCACCGGTGGAAGTGAAAGTGGTCGGTGGTTATCACGAGGTCGGTACCTTCTTAAGTGAAGTTGCCAATCTGGATCGTATCGTCAACGTGGACAATCTTCGATTGGATTCCCACGACGATGATGACGCTCCCAGTGAAACCGTTACGGCTAGCTTTACGGCAACCGCTTATACGCTAACCGATGAAGTGAAACCGGCAGGTGGCGAAGATGAGAGCGCCGATGCCAAAACCAAGGGAGGACAGAGTAATGCGGGCTAATCAACGCTGGATTCTGCTTGGGCTGTGCTTGCTGATGGCCACTCCGGTTTTGGCTGCGGGTCCAACGGACACGCCTCCGGAATCGAAGCAGGTTGAAGCTGAGCCGGTACCAACCGGTCAAGCCATTGACGATCTTTTGCTGAATCGTGAGCAATATTTTTATTCGAGCTTTGGTCGCCTGGATCCTTTCGGATCCTTGCTCAAAGGAAAGTTTGCGCGCTCCCAAAACGGAGACCTTTTGGATGTGGGTGAACTTGAACTCAAAGGTGTGGTGTGGGGCAACGAAGACAAGTTTGCTGTCGTCGAGGACAAACGAGAGCACTCGCATATTCTTCGTGAAGGTGATCGCGTCGTTAACGGACGCATTACCCGAATCACCCAATCAAGTATGACAGTAGCTCATTACTTCTTTGGGGAGACTTCGAGCGTAACTATCTATATGAAAGAAGAAGGAGAGGGAAGCTATGATGCACCGTAAGCTGGGTATGATTGCCGGGGTGTTTGCCCTATTGGCCGTCGGAACCCTGGCCGCAGCCCCGATGGCTCTGGCCGCGACGCTGACGGATGTCTCGGTATCCTCCGAAGGGAAGGTTACCAAGATTCACGTATCCCTTGATGCAGCTATCGATTTCGATCACTTCACCTTGAGTGACCCCGATCGTTTCGTGTTGGATTGCATCGGGGTAGAAAATGTCACCATGGACGCTATGCCTGCCGGTTCCGGTTTGGCGAAGTCGTTCCAGGCTGACGTCTGGAAGGGTGCCGGAGACCACTCCGTAACCCGGATCATGATCGACCTTAGTGGTTCTGCTGAAGCCGATGTTCAGGCAACGGAAGGCGGCATTGTTGTCACCTTGATGCCTGAAAAGGTTGATAGCTGGACCGAAGGCGAGAGCAATGGCGAGTGGAGCGAAGGCAACGCAGAAGAGGTCATGGATTCGGCTGAAGAGGCTGAAGAAAGCGATAGCTTTGAATTGACTGCTGCGGAGGAAGAGTTCGAATTCGCCATGCCGGTTCGACCCACCTACGATGCGAACTACGAACGTGGTAACGCACCTTCGGTAACTTCTTTCGAAGCTCCTAAGGACGAAGGTTTGGGTTCCCGTGGTGGCTCCCGTGTGTCCTTGGACGTTCAGGGCGCCGACATCAGCACGGTGTTGCGTTCGATCTCCGAGTACAGCGGTGCCAACATCGTTGTGGGCTATGACGTTCGTCAGACCGTCACGGCTCCGGTTTCTTTCCACCTGAAGAATGTTCCCTGGGGCGATGCCCTTGAGATGGTTCTTCAGAGTGCAAAGCTTTGGTATCGCGAAGACAACGGTATCATCCGTGTCGATACCGAAGAGAACCTCCGTCAGGAAGAGCTTGATCGCGGTACCGCGGCCAAGCAGCTTGAAGACATCATGCCTTTGACCACCCGAATCGTGAACGTGATCTATGCATCCGCTCGCGAATTGGCCCGTCCGGTTTCGAAGAGCCTCACCTCGCGTGGTGTGATTGAAGTTGACCATCGTACAAACTCCCTGGTGGTTACGGATATCAACAGCCGGGTGGATGCTTGTGTGGAGATGATCCAGCACTTGGATTCTCAGACCCCGCAGGTTGAAATCGTGGCCAAGCTGGTCGAAGTTGACGCTCGTTACACCCGTGACTTAGGTGTGCTCTGGGGCGCCAGCAACTTGAGCGCTCAAGGCGGTTCCGCCGAAGTCTCTGCTGGTTCCAACTCTGTTGTGGACCCGGGTGGTAGCGTACGCTTTGGTTTAGTGCGTTCCTGGGGCGAGATCAGCTCCGTGCTGTCCGCGCTTGAGAGCGAGAACAAAGCCAACATCATTTCTAACCCGCGGATCACCACGGTCAATAACCGTGAAGCTAAGATTCTTGTGGGTAAGAAAATTCCTTTGATCGTGCTAGATGAGGCCGGTAACGCCGTGACTCAGCTCATCACCATTGGTATCACGCTTTTGGTGAACCCGCACATCAATGACAATAACCGTATTACGTTGGATCTCCACCCGGAAGTCTCGGACCTTTCGTCCCAGGCAACCGTACAGGGTGGTGTGATCATCAACACCTCTGAAGCCGACACTCGGGTGATGGTGGGGAATGGTGAAACCGCAGTGATCGGAGGTCTCATTCGCTCGAATGAATCCACCTTCGAACGCGGTCTTCCGATTCTTCGCGATCTGCCCATTGTCGGTGGATTGTTTGGTGGCAGCTCGACGACCAAGGAGAAACGTGAACTCCTGATCTTCGTGACGCCCCGCATCGTGAGTTCGTTCGCGAACCACGGCGGATAGTCCGACTAGATAGCTTCCCCAAAAGGCCGCCGGCTCCATGTGAGTCGGCGGCCTTTTTTGTTTTAGATCTCCGGGGCAGAACCTAAATCTGGTTCGGCCCGGCTAGCGGGATAGAACCACCTTCTGGGTCATGGTTTGCTCGGGCGTTCTGAGGCGGTAGAAATACAGCCCTGAAGCAACCTTCCTACCCGAGGTGTCCGTTCCATCCCAAGTGACCTCGTGCAAACCGGCATCCCGTTCTGCACTCAGAAGCGTCCGCACCAGCCTGCCGCTAATGTTATATACACTCACCGAGGCGTGGTTCTTCTTGGTCAACTCGAAACGGATGACACCCCGGGCGGAAGTCATAGGATTGGGTGACATGGGTAG
>JABDJR010000270.1 GCA_013003415.1 Candidatus Eiseniibacteriota bacterium
GATCGTATTTATCGAATCCCATTTCCGTCTTCGTCTGAGGAAACTTGTTGAACATGTAGGGCATGGAAGACCGCCCCGCAAGCTGCTTCTTGTCCAGAACCTCTTGCAGCGTATGCGGGTGAATATGGAGGGAGCGAGCCCCCTCGACAAAATGTAGCACCACGCCCCGTTCCTTCTCGAGCCTCCAGGCAAGCTCTAGATCTTCGAATCCGTACCAAACGAAGTTCTCGTCAAACCCACCTACCGCTTCTAAATCTGCGCGTTTCACCGAGGAGTTGTTCGTACTGAAGTATTTCCAAGGCAACACCCCTTCTGACTTTATCTTCTGAGCCCCGCGGGTCGACATGTAGCGATCAATGGGAGCCATCGTAATCTCGGGGTGATTGATCACATTGCCGATCCCGCCCAAAGCCCCCGAGCCACGGTGCAAGGCAGCGTGGGCTTCAATGAACCCGGGCACGAGCTCCATGTCGTCATCGAGAAAGACAACAAGCTCCCCCTCGGCCTTCTCCAACCCCCGATTGCGGGCTGCAGAACGGCCCTTGTTCTCCTCGACCCGCACCACCTTGAGAGGATACGGAGCCTTGAACTCCGCTAAGAATTGGGGAGTTTCATCGGTCGAGCCGTCGTCGACGACCACCACCTCAAACTTGGCCTGAGTCTCTTGCTTGGCTAAGGAATCTAGGGTGCGCCGAAGGAGGCTCAGCTTGTTATGGGTGGGCGTAACAACCGAGATGTCCATAGCTACACGGCGGCCGGAGTTTTACCCGCAACCAAATCGTAGTACAGAGACTCTACGCGCTCCATGTTGCGATTGTGATCCGCCTTTTGCCGCACTAGGGCGCAGGCTTCTTTCCCCACCTTGGAGCGTAGTTCCGGCTGTTCTAAGAACTCTTGAATGGCGGCAACCAATCCGTCTTTGTCGCGCGGCTTAACCAGCAGTCCCGTCTTGTGCGGAAAGATCCATTCGGCCGCCGAAGGCAAGTCGGTGGCGACAATGGCGGTTTCACAGGCCATGGCTTCGAGCAGGCTCACGGCGGTGGCGTCCACGGAGGGGATCGTCAGGAAGACGGTGGAGGCGGCCACGTACTGGGGAAGTTCTTTGTGATCGATTCGCCCCACCCAATGTACGTTCTTGGTGAGGCCAAACTCTTCGGCGCGCTGTCTAAAGGCCGTATCATCCCCTTCGTTTCCGGCGATGATGTAGTGAGCGTCGGGAAACTTCTCCTGAATAAGAGGTGCGGTTTCGACCACCACATCGATGTTGTAGTAATCCTGGGTAAACGAACGCGTGCTCAAGATAACCGGAGCATGGGGCGGGATGCCATGACGTCGGCGCACTTGGGTGGTGTCGACTTCTGCGTTGAACTGCTCAAAGTCTACTCCCCACTGCACCACTTCACTGCGTTTCGGGTGACTTCCCATTCCAATACAAGCTTGGACAATGTCTTCGGAATCTCCGGTGACGTAATCGGCCCCGCGCAGGGCGCGTTCGGCAAGCCACTTCTTGAGACGGTTCTCGTAAGGGGTCACATAGACATCATCCCCCCACACCGTAAGCATGTGAGGGCGCCAGCCGCTGAAGTGACCCCAGTATCCGTAGCCGGTCAAGAAGTGCGTGTGCAAGAGATCCGGCTGAAGCTCTTTAAGGATCCGTTTCACTTTCCCCAAACTCAAGGCGTAGCGCATGGGTTTCGGGCCCAGTGTCGACGTAATATCGTGAACGTCCACCCCCGGCATGGGTCCCGGCTGCACCGTAAGAAGGTCGACCTTGTGTCCCTTCGCGGCAAACCAACAAACCCACCGCTCGGTGTGAATGTGTCGACCAATGCTCAGGTAGGCGAGTCGGAGGGGCTGTTTACTCACTCGATTCCTCGGGCAGTGGAAACACCCACTGGTACCCCACCGTTTTGTCTCCGCGGAGGGAGGCACGCGTGGTGACAGAGCGGAAGATTTCTCTGTACTCCGGAAACTCTTTGATCATCCATTCGGAAAGTTGATTGGCATCTCGCCGTACAAGAGTGGAATCGGCTTCCTCCGGGGGTATTTCAAAACTAACGAATAAGCTGAAGCCGTCTTGGTTGTAGGCGTAGGCCACGCGATACACGTCAAAATCGTTTCCATCGACATCCCAGGTCGTCAAACGATCGGAGGGCAGGTGGGTTACGTTGATTCGCTTTTGCTTGGCTTCGATTTGATCGACGGTGTGAGGACGACTCCAGGGATTGGGAACATACAAATCGAGAGCCGCGTTGTACATAAGAGCCGCATTTCGCATGTGCCCCTTCCCAAATTGGGAATCGGCCAAGGCAATGAGGTCTCCCCCACTTTTGCCATCGAGCTTATTCGGCTTTGCCTTAAATTCTCCGAGCATCCACTTTCCATCTTCAAGAAACCAAATACTGGAGTAAAGAATTTCCTCGCCCCGCACGGTTCCTAGCTGGGTTAGGCACGCCTGGACCGGATGACGGGTAAGAAACAACTGCGTCTCCTTACCCGGCTCCCCACAACGAATTGGAAACTCGATCGCGGCGCCAGGGACAAGATTGATGACAAAGAGGTTTTGGGTCTCAACTTGCTCGGCCAAACCGAACTGCGCCACTAGCCTTGCGATGGGACCCACAAACCGTTCAATGTCGAGTTGCTCTCGATTGGGCGCGGCTGCGTTTTCGAAAATCCCGGCCGCGTCTTCGGCCCGAATGCGATCATGCAAGGTGGCGGCGGCGGCTTCCACTTCTTGGCGGAATTTATCCGGCACCTCATCGTTGGCAGAGCACCCGGCGGGAAGGCTTTCGCTGCACCCGGAAAGACCCATCAGAATGAGGGGCAGAAACAACAGCGCAAACACCGACGCCTGTCCCACTAAGCGTCGGGGCCAACTCAACATGGCTTCCACGATTCGTCCAAAGGTGCCTTTTCCTGCCAACATCGCAACTGTTCTCCGTTCATCGTCTCGGGTTAGGAACCCACTCAAGACGAACAATATATTCGCTAAAACCACGATCAGAATCCCGCCTAAAAGCATTTGCCATATCGGCAGGTCGGCTGGGATTCGCCTGGCCACAAAAACGGCCGCCCCCCAAACCCCTCCGGCCAGAACCCCTCGGAAAAGATAGAAACTAATGGGGGGCCTTTTCAGCCCTTGGCCATGAAAGATCAGAAGAGTGTAGGTAAGGACGAAAGCAGAAGCAACCAACTGCCCGGCCACGAACCCAGGAAGCCCATAGCGCCCCACCACCGCCGATCCCAGGCCCAAGTAAATCAGAAGCCAGCTCGCGTCGGCGATAAAGGCGAGCCACACCCGCCCGATCGCCCTCAAGAAGAGGGTCATGGGCTGATGCATGCAGAGGAGCGGAATCACAGCCGCAAAGACCCACACCACCTGGGCCGCAGGAAGGTAGTCGGCATTGGAGACCAGGAGAATGAGGGGGCGCGCAAAAATGATCAGCGGCACGATCAGAAGGAGTCCCAGGGCCAGCTCAAGCTTGATGAAGAGCTTTAGATCCTGGGCCAGCTCATCGCGACGCCCGCTTTCCCACTTGTGGGTGATCTCGGGATTGAGCACTTGAAGGGGAACGTACAGAAGCCGCCGGGGAAACAGGGCCATTCGCGCCGCCACCCCAAAAATAGCCACCATTTCGAAAGTCACGAGACTCGCCAACAAGGGCTTGTCAAAAAACTCAATCGCCACCAGGAAGATTCCTGCGGCCGCCGCTCCCTGCCAATAGCCGCTGACTTCTTTCGTAAGGGAAATTTTTTCCTTCGAGATTTCGGGCGGAAGCCCCGACAAAAGACGCCGGAGAAAGATCATTCCCACCATGGCCACCGCCAGGCTACAAACAATGAAAATAGTGAATACGGTTTCGATATCGAGACGGTGTCGGAAAACGTAATAGCCAAAGGCCACCAGCAGAGAAAAAGCGATCTCAAGATAGGCCACGTAGGACATGCGGCGAAGGCTGCGGAAAGAACCGTTGTTCAAGGCTCTGAGGGTGCCGCTTGCCATGGCCAAATAACCAAGCACAATCAGGGTTCGGTTGAGCTCTTCGGCACCGATCCACACCGCAATCTTGGTTCCCAAAAGCCAAACGATGCAAACCAGAACAATCAGCGACGCCACGTACACCCTAAGCGCGAAGGCATGAAGGGACTGCAACCGCTTGAGTCGGTTTTCGGCGTCGTATTTAGCTCCGTAACGAATGAGAACTTGAGGCAAACCGAGTTCACTCAACGTTCCCAGAAGCGCACCCACTCCAACCAAGGTGACCCAAGCTCCAAACTTCGACTCGGGAAGAAAGTTGGTGAGGATTTTGACCTGAACGAAGGCCATGATCGCGGTTACAAAAAACGAGAGTCCCAGTGCCACCGTGTTGGCGCGAATGCGACTCATCGATTGACCCTCAAAACCGTGGGGCACTGATCCAAGGGGGGTTGATCGACCAGCGACAAGTAGGCTTGGCGGAGATCGTCAGCCTGAAGACCGTCCCCATGGCCTGCAGCACAGGTCAGGATGACTCCCGTGCGACCATAACGCTCGGCCGTGGCCTGTACATCTTCCGGGACAGGCGCCCAAATGGCGGGGCGATCCCAAACCCACGCGTAAAGGGTCGGGGCGTCGGTGAGAAGAACCCCGCCTAGAAGTAAGGGCCACATGCCATCTTCGGCCACCCCCCGATCCAGATCTTTCAGCGCTACCATGGCGGTTCCTTGAGGCTCTGCCGACCGCTGCCATAAAGAACCGGCGTAAGTGGCCAGAGCCAAACCCACGACCAGGACCGGAAGCAGTCCCAACACTCGGGGTGAAACCTGCAGCCATTGCGTTTTGTTTTCGGCGACCCGCATGAGACCACTCGCCGCCACCAAGATAGCCAGGGGGGCGATGGGGGCTAAAAACCGGGGCGCGTACTCCAAGGGAGACAACACCACGAGGAGGGTGAGGGCCATGAGAAGAAAGGGTGCCGTGAGCGGGAAGCGGGTTTCCGAGCGTTTCGGCCAAATGGCAAGCCAGAAAAACGGAAGCAGAAAAATCCCGGGCAGAAGCAAAAGGTCCCGCGTAAAACGGAATCCGTTCTTAGCCGTCTTTTGCAGTACATCGCCCCAGTTGTTGGAAACGAATTCCCAAGAGCTCATTTCTAGAATCGCCTGCGTGCGCGAGCTGGTCCAATTGGGGAAGGCGTCGGTGTCATGAAAGAGAAGCGAGGCCGCGTTGTAGAGAGGGTCTCCGGTTAAATCCCAAGAGCGGTAAAGCCACGGGAACACGGCCACGAAACCAAACACGGCCACCAGAAGCAATTCTCTCCATAGAACACCGCGGGTTGGGGCCATAAACCGAAGAAGAATCAAACCCGGAAGAAGAATGGCGGTTTCTTGGCGGAAGAGATACAGCCCCCCGAGGCAAAGTCCTCCCAAAGCCAGATGCCAAGGACGATTCCCGCAAAACCAGAACGCAAAACCAAAGGAGAAGCGCCGCGAACAGAGT
>JABDJR010000273.1 GCA_013003415.1 Candidatus Eiseniibacteriota bacterium
GGCCAGAACTTCCGTGAGATCCAACTCTAGAAACGTGATGTCGTTGGGAGCGGGATGAATACGGAGCGAAGCCACGGGCTCGTGTTCCCAACCCAACCCTTGGAGATGTATCTCCCAGGTTTGGGGACGGGCCTCGACAAAGTTATGAAGCAACTCTGCCACGCCACCAGACTCCAACACCGCAGTGCGGGCCGTATTCAGCGTGACGGTGGTGCTGTCTCCATACTCGTTGGTGAGCACAAAGCCTTCGGGATGCATTTCGGGAAGCTCACCGGAGATAAGAACGACAAGCGCCGTCTTCTGGCGCTCTACAAAGTCGGCTTCAAGCTGTTCCAAGCGAGCCTGACTCTCATCGAGAGCCCCCTCTATGGCGTCTAGAGTTTCCAGGACCTCGGCCAATTCGAGAATGCTCTCCATCAGCTCTTCGCGTGTCACCGAGTCTTCAAGGGCGGCCACGCTGTCTTTTTTGGCCTGCATGTCTGCGATCATTTGGTGGTAGCGGAAGTACCGTGCATCAACCTCTTGGGACCACCCGTCTTCCTTCACGCTCTCGCGAAGGGCGTCCAGCCGGCCTCGAATAAAATCTTTGTTCGCATTGAGAAATTTTAGAGTTGCAAGCTTCTGTTTCTTGATCTTAGTGCGCTCCACGTCCACCTCAATGGCGTGTGGCGGTGCGGCAAGGACCGGCAGGGAAACAACCAGAGAGAACCCGAAAACGATGAGGGTCTTCAGAAAAGCGTTCTTCATTAGCCTCTCCATTTCCGTTTAACTTTGCCGTTCTTGGCATCGACAACCACAAACAGAGAGGGCACTCCCGCGGCTTTGTACACGATTGTCCACGTTGTCATGTTGGGTTCGCTCTCATGAATCGCCGCGCGCATCAGAAACACAGATTCTGCGGCTCCCCCATGCTCTTCACAAAACTTCCGCCCTCCTTTGTCATTGGCGGCAAGCAGGGCTACGGTGCTGTCGACCCATTCCGCGGACACCGGGGGTGCCTTGAACTTGAAGCCTAGATTTTGCTGGGTGACGACCTTGCCATCTTGAACCGAGTAGGCTCGTGCCGCGTTTCGTTCGGGCGAATAGAACAGGTAGCCCCAGCGACTCGACTTTCCGCCCGCGGCCAGGCCCTCGTCGTTTTCGACATAGACAAGATAGGCATCTTCGGCCCAACCGGCGGCTGCGTTTTGGGCCACGCCCACCCCGGAACTGGCCAAAGCAGGAACCGCCTCATCGGCATAGGAATTGGTGGTTGCCCACAACAGGAGCAACAAAGACAAAAAGACTCGCATCATGGCTCCTAGAGAAGGAAGGAGGTTCCGATCAGGAACTCGTAATTGCTGTTGTTGCGACGGGCCGATCCAAACTCCGTCTTGAACCGGTGATTCCTGAGCTCCCAACGCAAGGAAGTCCGCTTGCCGAAATACATCGTGGTTCCGGCTCCAAGATTGAAACTGGGTTCCGACTTCCCAAGCATGATCGTCGAGCCCGCGCCTCCGGTGACGAAGGGGACCATTTGGCGACCGGGCAGGAGTTCTACGGTGAGATTAAGATTGTAGAAGAGCATGTGAAACTCTTCTTCTTCCAAACTGAGGTTGAAGAGATCTTCAACAATTTCGGCGGGGCGAACCACATGGCTGTAGGTAAGCCCGCCCTCGACTTGAAGGAAGTCGAACAGGTAGTAGCCCAAACGACCACCTAAGGCCATGGAGTTGGACTTGCGATCGAAGGCATAACCACCGAGATACCCGGTAAAAACAAAACTGCCCACTCGCGAAAATAGTTTGGGGTTTGGCCTGAACTCCAAGTGCGAAGTGTCTTGGTCTTCCTCAACCAGGGAGCTGTGAATCCATGCCGTCTCGGAAGCTGAGATGCGAATGTTGTACCAGGCATCTCGCTTCGCATTGACTACGAAGACGGCATCCCGGGGATATACGCCAACAATGGAAAACGCTTCCCCGGGGCCGCTTCGTACAACGTTGTGATCGCCATGCACTAGTTTCACTTTGACCACAATCTCGTTCTTGTTCTTTGGCTCAAGATTCTGAGCGCTCACGACCGTGGGTATCGAAAACCACAATGCAGCGCCAACTGCCAGAATCCAGACGAGCCTGACTCGTTCTAAACTCATGAACTAAACATCCTCCATGCAAACCCCAAGGTGAGTCTCCAGTGCGAGAAACTCTCGCGTTCCAGGATCACCACGTCGTCGCGGCGGTGAGCGGTATCCATCCACCACCACGCTCGAGTTGCCCTAAGCGACACCCCCAACCCCCGCACCACATTCACTCGCGATTCCAAACCGAGGCTAATCACCGGTTCTGTCTCGGATTGCAACGGAACCCGAATCGCTTCGGAGATTCCATCGATCGACAGGGCGATCTCATCTGGGGCGTAGGAAATGTTCTGAAACCCAACCCCACCCTTTAGCCAACTCGAAAAGGACCCGGCACCAATCAGCCTTCTCCCTCCCTCGGCCCCAAAGCCCCGAAGTCGAACTTCTGGATTCTCGGTTGAGATGGATTGATGGGTTTGCCAGCTCCAGTATTGGGCGCCAACTTCCCATCCCAAGGCCTCGAAATAGAGCCCCCCCAAGTAGCTCGGTTCTGCTCCGGGCTTCCAACCGTATTGCTGCATCGTGTTTCCCTGAAGGGACACGCCACCGTGCAGCTCCAGACGCAGAGAATGGGGGGGGATGGCAGACACCTCCGTGGCGCTAGCGAAAGTGGAATTAAGACCACCCCACCCCAAAACCAAACCCGCCATGACAGCGGTATGAAAAACAGACAGGCGCCAATTCAAGATCTAGTTCTCCGGCCAGCGAATCTCCACCCCGGTTGGAAGAATCTCGGACTCTCTAAAGTCAGCAGCCTCAATCACGGTGACTTCGGAGCCATCTGGCAGCTCCATGTCATCGACGGTGCCAAAATAGAGAATCACGTACATACCCCCCGCCCCCACATCTGTCGGCAAAGCGCTCGCATCAAATTGAAACTGCAACTCTTGGATCAAGTGATCCCATCCGGTAACTCGAAAGAACGCCGATTCCACAGTCCGCGAGTTAGACAGAATCAACTCCACATCTTCCAACACGCCCATTCGGTCGGCTTCGGGAGTCAGATTGACGGCGTCATAGCCAACCACATCTGTGATGCGAAGCTCAGCAATCACATCGCCGGTAAGAATGGTGCGGTAGGTAATGGCCCCCGTGACGTTCAGGGTTTCGCCCTCGATCATGGCCACCGGATCGGGGTCCAACACATCAAGCCGTGTCCACCGGTCATCCACATCGGGTTCGCCCAAACAACCCACACATAGAGGTGCCAACACCCAGGCCAAAACCTGGGTGCGGCTCCTCCATGAAAGCCCTTGCCCGGTGGTCCCACCGGCGCTCTTGCTCGGGCTCTCACCCATCATCATCCACCTCACTGAGTGACCACCATTTTCTTGGTGATGTTTTGCGTTCTGGTTTTCAGTCGGTACAGATAAATGCCGGACGCAACACGACGCCCCTGCTCATCGGTTGCGTTCCAGGAAACGCTTCCTGGTCCCTCCGCAATCCCCTGCACCAACGTCCGGACCTTTCGCCCCTGCATGTCAAACACTTCAATCACGCCGCTAGGATCGCCGCCTACAGGTCCGTCGAAACGAATCTGCGTTTGCGAATAAAACGGGTTTGGAGCGTTTGCTAGAACAATAGGCGCGATAGATCCATCACCAAATCCATCACTCGAAAACGACGTGGTCGTCGAACGAGACGGGCTATCTTCATAACTTGATCTTGCGGAAAGCTTCATCGTGTAACTCCCTTTGGGTAGTCCGGAATCCAGATCGGATTCCTCGAAGGCCAACTGCTGCAAACCAGATTGCACAAATCCAAATTTCTTGCGGGCAACAAGCTGGTTCTCTTGATACACCTCGGCCATGACTTCTGCGGGATCGGTTAATCGAACCTCAATCACCGGGAAATCCACGCGCGGTTCTTTAAGATCCACACCCAGCGTCAGCTTGGAAAGACCACTCTTGTCGCCCCAGGCACCAAGCAAGACGCCTTCGCCCCGCGGGCGATTGGTGTTTTGTTCCTGGCTTCGATGGTCTGTAAATCGATCGGCCACCACATGAAAGTCACGAAGAACACTCGGAAACCCGGAGATTTCATCGAGCCCTTCAAGATCCCGCGAGTACTTTGAAATGGTGGAACTACGAGGGCCCACCATGTACACCTGCCCCCAGCTATCTGTATCGATGCCCGTGATAACCGGGTGGTCATGGCCGACGGCATCGATCCACTTCAACTCGGAACCGGTATCCAACAGTTTGACGAGTCGTCGCGAATGAGAATCGGCCACAAACACCTCGTTCGTAGCCGCTCCCCGCTCTTGTCCCACGGCAATGGCGGTTGGACCCGCGAAGAAACCTTCACCGCCTCCCAGGGAACCCACGCCATAGCTAGCCTTCATCGAGGCGCCCCCCAGATTTACGCGAAGGACACGATTGCTCCCGGTTTCGGCCACATAAAGCCGATCATCCTCGGGGACATCGGGAGTCCCTCCATCCGAGAACGCGAGGTCATAGGGCCTTTTGATATCCCCAAGCACACGCAGAGGCTCAAGGCTGATCTCCCCGAACTCATGATGAATCTGAAACTCCACAATGCGATGGTTGCCACTGTCGCTGACATACAACTTGCCCTTCGGATCGAGAGCCAAACCTCTGGGCGTATCCAGTGCACCAATGGCAGAACCCACGCCGGTAAAGGCTTGAAGTCCTTGTTCCGGGTCTCCAAACACAAGACGATCCCAATCCGCGTCACTCGCGATTGGCATGGCTCGGGATTCCACATAGGGAAAACGCTCGTACACATCGGTTGTGGCGTAGACGACCGTCGCATAGGGGTTTGAAAACAGCTGGCGCTCCAATACCGTCTCAGCCACTTGGCGACTGAGCACCGGCACGCCCTCCAAGACATCCTTTTCAATGAGGGTTTGTGCGGTCACCCCTCCGGATACCGATGCCAACAGCACGGTAGCCACCAAGACTTGCTTACTCATGTCGCACTCCTCCACTCAGTCCCATGTCTAAAACCTGTACGCCAATCCGGTTTCCAAGACGTTGGCTGAGAAGTTGTTGCTGTTGAAGTAGCGTTCGTACTTCACACTTAGATCGAATCCTTGAAGCACCGATTTTGCGATCGGCAAGGCTCCAAGGTTGACCCCTAGCTGAGCGCCAAAAAGATGGGAGTTGAAGTCTTCCAGTCGGTAGTCTCCGGTTCGGAAGCCATCGACCCCATCACTCGTTTCATATTCTTCACGGTAAAAGTCGGCCGCGGTCTGCGTGTAGTAGCGGTAGCGGTAACGAACAACCACATCGTTCGTGATGTACTGCGACAATCGGGTGCCCAGCGTGTGCGAGCCCACCCCCCAGTCATCTCCGTACAACCGGTACTCCAGCTTGATGCTGGATCGGTTCTTCAGATACTGGTGCACGCGCACAAACACATCGCGACGCACCCGCTCGCTAGGGTGAACCTCAACTTCCGGGCCACCCCCCGCATACACATTGCGGTAAGGGTTGTGGAGCAGGCCGTCGACCCAGTTAATCTCGCCTCCCACTCGCAGAATGGTGGTGGGGCTAAGAATCTGTGTAGCGACCGCGTTCACATGCAAGGTCGACTTCGAATCGTCGGGAGTCGCGGTGTCGTCATCGACTAAGGGTTCAATTTGATCCCAGCCATAGCTGCTCCCAAAGGAGAGATTCAAGTTCTGATCGAAAAGATTGACGTTGGTTGAGCCACGAACCTGCTGGGCGAAATAATCAGATTCCGTGGACAAGTAGTAACCCAGGTTCACCCGCTCGGTGCCAAGATCCGCCTGCAGTTCGTCTCGTGTCTTTCGATACTCTTCAAAGGCTCCGTTAGCCGAAGAAATCGGTCGGCTTGCGGTTGTGATCGCATCAAGCGCTTCCGGCGTTCCCGCCTGCGCCTCGATCGCGGGCATTATGACCACTTCATGATTCCACCGCACCACGCCTTGAACACCGTTCTCAAGGTTGAGGCCGTAGTTCCCATAGTGCGAGTGAACCCCCACATCGTTGGCATCGGAGAAGTAGCGAAACAGATAGTTCGCATCTTGCTCATCAATAGCCGCCGTCGCGGGACTTGCCATGGAAAAGCTCATGGCGGCACAGGAAACCGTGATCATGATCTGCTTCAATTGCACGCGCAGCCTCCGCCCGCGCCCCCAACGCCACCTGCCGATCCTTCACGAGCTTCAAGCCACTTTTGCTCTCGCGCTTCCTCCCGCGCGTCCAGTTCGTAGGCCATGATCTTGTCGGCCAAGAACTCTCGCTCGTAAGGGCGTACGGAGGCACACCCGGAAACGATGAATGACAGAAGCAGCACAGCTCCACCTAAGCGCCATCTCACAGTTTGGCTCCTTTCGTTGCCAAGGAACTTTTCCCCGCCGCAGACTCGGCCGCATTCAGGAGTTGGTCAAAGTTCTTTTCACTCACGTTTTTGCATTCAAAAACCACGTTGCCCTGGGTATCCAGCACGTAGGTCATGGGGAGGGCCTTCAGGTCTAGCTTTTTGGCTAGACCCTCAGGCCCGTCTATCACGACCGGGATCCCAACCTGATTCGATTTCAAGAATTTGTGGACACGCTTCTCATCCCGATCCACCGAAATCCCCAAAACCTGACCGCCGCTTGGCTGCAGTTGTTTGTGCAACTGCTCCAGCAAAGGCATCTCTTTCTTGCAGGGCTTGCACCAGCTCGCCCAGAAATTCACCACCACCACACTCCCCTGGTACTTAGTTAGCGCGAAACTCTGGCCCTCAAGAGATTGAAGGGGATGGGTCAAAAGAGCGCTTTGTGCCTCACCTTGGGCCATTCCCACGAACCCAAGCCATAGACCCATCCCCAAGCCAATTGCGGTTTTCATACGGATATCGCCTTTATTTGTACTGAGCGCCCAAAAGCACCCAAAGGTTAAAGAGCTGTTGTTCTTCCCACGTCAATCGGTTGCTGCCGGTTGGATGCTCACCCAAGCCGGTTCGCTCACCCAAAGCCATGACATAATCGACCAACTTAGAGCGACGCGGGAAAGCCGGCGTCACCACGTTGCCCTCGGACCCGCCAAACTCTTCCATGCTCTCGCCAGAGAGATTCAAGTAAGCAATGGGGAAGTTCCGATTCATTCCCTCTTCGATTACCTCGGGAAGCTCCATGCGTAGGTCCAAGTTTCCGGCGGGGGGCGTTTCAATAAGTTGCTTTGCCAACATGGTGACGTCATCCGGAATCTCATCTTCGGTTTCCACCGGAATAAGCTGCGGACTGTGACAACTCACACACTTGGCCTCCACAATCGGGCCAATGTCGTTTTCGAAATTGATAATGCGTCGTTCACTCGGAGCGATGTTCAAATCACTAGCCGGCTGGTTTGCAGCCATGGGATTCGGGTTGGTGGCTTCCGGTTCTCCCGCTTCACGGTCTTCATGGCACCCGACACACTGATCGAAGGTCTCTCCCGGCCGCACATACAGCCAAGTACGCTTCACCACAAAACCTCGATCATGCTCGTCCAAAGTCGCAAACGAAATGGGGGTGTCGGCGGGAACTTTGATCTTGAAAGAACCGTCGGCGTACACCGGGGCAAAACCTAGGAGCGACCGTTTCTCAAATTCGTTGGCCGAGAAATCATTTCGCTCTCCCCGCATGGTCGGGCGACCGGCAATGACCGCGATCTCACTAATCGGATCAACTCCACGAAGAGGCTTTTCCTGACCGTCGCTGGCTCCACGGTTGAAAACGTCCTGGGCCAAGAACACGCCAAAGTCTTTGCTGTGATCAACCACCGAGGGAATCACCGGAGGCTTCTCACGCGGCGCAATGATCTGAGCGTCAAACTCGTTCCACTCAGGATCGTTGAATAAGAAGGTAAGGTCTTCGATGTAGATCATGGCGGGATCTTCAGGCGTTCCCTCCCCTTCCTGACGTAGGGAGAACGTGTAGAGGCCGTAGTCCACTTCACCCTCGTTCACCGCGGGCAAGGTGTAGGAGGCCACGTACAGGTTCGACCCAATCGGATGGGGGTACTTGAAAGCCCCGTAAGGCCAGGGGGCACCGGTTGTGTTCACATTTGCGGTGAGTGCCTGCCAATGGATGTCGTTGTTAGGTGCCGGATCTGCGGGTCCTTGTTCGGGTTTCAGAATGGCGATCGGGCCCGCATCTTCGTTGATGCGTGTGGACTCAATCGCAATCACCCGACCGTCAGGTGTAGGCACAGCATGAAAGAAGTTGCGCCCATGCGGCCCAAAGGAATGAAACGTCCCTGTCCCGTCTGGATTGGAAGCAAACAAGGGGAACCGGTTCATGGTTCCAAAGTGTTCCCAGCGCGTGTACAGAATGCGGCCGTCGGGCAATAGCGTCGGATCAAAGTCATCGCTCTGGTTGAAGCTGATCCGTTCCATTCCGGTACCGTCGAGATTGGCTACGCACAAATGTTCGGCTGGCGAGTGGTTGTACTCATCCATCTCACCGTCTCGCGAGCTCGTGAACATAATCCGGCCGTCGGGTAGGTAAAGAGGATCGAAGTCGGGCCCCCCACCCGACGTGACCCGCCTAAGACCGGTTCCATCCACATTGATTTCCCAAATGTTGCGATCCCGCTCCCCCGGCGCCCGCATCGAGAAGAGCACCCGCTCTCCATCGAAAGAAACGCAGGGGTCGGAAACGCTCGCTCCCACAAAGTCCGTCAGGGGTGTTACCTCGCCGTCGGGCGAGATGGGACTCAAAATGTAGAGATTGCTCTCGGCCGACGAACGATTCAGAGTTTCCTCGGCTCGCGTCTTCACAAAAACCAGCGATTCCGTCGTGTTTTCCGAGCGAATCACATCGTCCGGAGCGTCTTCCCGACACCCGGTTACCCATACACTTCCCAAAAGCGCCATGCTCAGGCACAACGACAGCCGTTTCCGGCTGTGGTGTGACCGTGAAGTGCGTCCAAGCATGTAAGTCTCCCTCTGCGTTCGGTTTCCCAAACGTCTATCGTCCCAAGGTCCGATAAAACGCGAAGCCTACGGTGGCTTCGCCATAGTTATAGGTCACGGTTTCTTCGGAGTTGCGTTCTCCCCCGATCACCGTTACATGGCGCCATTCGGTGCGGAGGGCAACGTCGTCGCGGATATAAAACTCGACGCCTCCTCCACCTAAAAGAGTGTTCTTGGTCACCGGATCCGCTTTAAACAGGCGACCCGGATACACCAACATCATTCCGTACCCTCCGGTGACATAAGGTTGCAGCCGACCAGAGAAGGGAACGCGAACCACCGCGTTGATGGTGTGAAACAAAGCGTGTACGGCCTGACCCGGGTTGTGCCCAATGGACACCTCATAACCAAGCCAGGGGTTGGGGTTGTAGCCCAACCGGAAGGCATAGAGTTTTTCGTTACCCAACCGCCCAAAACCCGGGCTAAACACAAGCCGGTTTAAGAATTCTCGTTTCCCCTCAGAAAGCTTGTAGGGGTTTCCCGCCAGTTCGGGATTAACGTAGGTCAGGGCCGGTTTTGTGGGAGCTGTCGCCAAGGAGTCTTGCGACACGGGCGCTTCTGAACTCTCGAACGGAGAGTTGCGCACAAACTCCTCCCGAGTTACGGGATCGGCCCAAGCCAAGGCGGAAGAAGAAAGAACTACGGTCAAGGCTCCAACACAGGACAGGAGACACAGAACCCTTACAAGAGCGAGCCTCATTCGAAGACCCCCTCTCGAATCCACGCGAGGATTGCCTGATAATCAGAATCCTCGACCGTAGTAAATGCGGTATAGCTATGAGGCGTGCCACCGGCTACTGGATCTAGGGGCTTTAGCAAGAGTGGACTCTCTTCCGGGGCGTAACCCCACACCTGTTCCACCACTTGCTCAAAATCAAACTGAAGATCTTTTGCGGATTGAGGGGAGAGGTGAAACGTCCCACGGATGCCACCGCCGTGACAGTCTCCACCTGTCCCACATGTTCTACGACTCATAATGGGGGCTACGTTGGTTTTGTAGCTTTCAAAATCCAGCACGAATCGTTGCCCTCCTGTTGGGGGCCCACTGGGCTCCGACGGTGAGGAACAACCCATCACCGTGAACACAGCTAGACCCACCGCCAAAAACATGTGGTCTCTCAAACGCAGAATGGTCCGCTTGGACACACTGCCTCCTTAAAAACCGATCTTTTTCGCGTGCAGCGTCTGGGCATTGCGCTTTGCTCGGAGGTGCGTGAGCCAGCGAAAGCCTTAGTAGACGCTATTTCGTTATGTCTATCTTTGAGTTAGTGCGGCAGGTGCCGCGCTGCTCGTCTAGTCCCGCACCCCTATGTAGCAATCTCCGGTCCAATTCGAAGATTGAAAAGCAGGGTGTTTTAACAACGAGAAGCGAGGCTCTTGTGGTGGGGATTCTTGCAATTAGAAAGATTAGAAGATGCGCAGTTCAAAATGCTCGGCGATTTCGGGGCGAATGGCGAAAGATGAGCGCAAAGATTCTTCAATCCAAATGACGTACTTGTCACTTTTCGGTTCAAGCAAAATCGCCTGCACGATGGTTTCTCGTTTTGCGACTTCTTTAGCTTGTTCTGTTCCCAAAACAAACAAAGCCGTGCCCCAAGCATCCGCTTGCATCGCCGTCTCGGTGACAACGGTGACCGCGTGCAAGTCGTCGGTCGGCCAGCCCGTTTTGGGATCGAGTATGTGGCCAAAGCGCTTACCTCCTTCATCTACAAACTGTTCGTAGGCTCCCGAGGTTGCTAGGGCACAGTTTGTTAACTCCAGAGTTCCTATGCTCGGCCACCGGCCCTTTGGATCACGAATCCCAATGGACCATTTCGTACGATTGGGTGGCGAACCCCTGAGCATCATGTTCCCGGAAAGGTTGAGTAATGCAGCTTTCGCCCCCTGAGCTTCCATGGCCGACCAAGCGCGATCCACGCCATAGCCTTTGGCTATAC
>JABDJR010000283.1 GCA_013003415.1 Candidatus Eiseniibacteriota bacterium
GGGCGCCACCGCGGTAAACCTGCGGCAAAGGGTCGGGCTCATCCCGCCATGGAGGCCTACGAAGAGAGGTTGCGCAATCGGTTTGGAACGCAGGTGCGTATTGTTGGCGGCACGGGTCGGGGGCGCATCGAACTTCATTACTTCAACGAAGAAGATCTCGAACGCGTACTGACTCTCGCCGGGATTTCAACACAGCTGTAAGTTGCTTTCGTGACCAAACCTCGATCCTATAAATTCACGCTGCGCCCATCCATCGGCAAGAAAACAATGGTTCTTGAAGGGCACGTTGCGTGGCTCCTTCTACCGCTCCTTGTTGTTTGTGTTTTAGCATTTGTGGGTTACCGCACATTCCAAGCCCACCGCACGCTGACGCAGCAAGCGGCAGCTTCACAAGAACTCACCGAAGAACTGGAAACGCTCAGACTGCAAAACAAGAAGCTCGCCCTTCTTGAATCTGAACTTTCCGAACTACGCGAGCTGCAAGAGCAAATGCTTCGCTTGGCAGGCATTGAAGCAGTTCTTGGGGTTGATATGGATCTGATTGAGGAGATTCATGACGCCCAGCGAGATGGCGCAAGCACAGGGGAGTTGCTTGTTTGGCCGGCTCAAGGTTTTTTCCTTCGCGGCTATAGCAAAACCCACCGCGCGGTCGACATCGCAGGCGATCGCGGGCAAACGGTTGTGGCGTCCGGCTCCGGGTCCGTCGAGTATGTTGGATCCGATCGTTACGAAGGCCGGAAAGTACGCATCGCACATGACGATACGACAAAGACCATCTACTCCGGTTTGTCGCTCTCTCTTGTTTCTGTTGGCGACTCCGTGAGGGTCGGCCAAGTCGTGGGTTTGATTGGTGCGAGCCAAGGTGACCGGGCTCATGTTCACTTTGAAGTGCTGCAAGATTGGAACCCGGTTGATCCTTCCTTGCACATTCGACAAGAGCCCCCAGCATTCCTTCCTGAAGATGAGCTCGAAGGAATCACCCCAGACCACCAATCCATTGCTCCCCCAACGAGTTCTGCGGATACGGACACGCTGACAAGTGCGGGAGACAGCCTGCTCGCCCCCGGGGTCATTGGCATGAGCGTGACCGGGCGGTCGATCTCCATCAACCCGACTGGGAGCGCCGCCGACAGCGCGGCCTCCGATACCTCCTCCAACTAAATCGCTGGTGTGGAAAACAACAGATATCTGTGGAAAACCTTAACCGGCTTGTTGGCAGCGATTTATAGGTCTCAGATCCCCTAAAAAGCGTGCTTATGCACACAAACTCTCAGAAAAACTCCCAAAACAGATGGGGGATTCACCTAACTCTGAAGTGGGAGGGTGGCCAACCCATGGGGGACAACGAGGACACGCGCCTTCGCCGGCAGAACGGAGGCAATCTCATCCAGGGATGCGATTCCTTTCATGTGGCAGGAGGGCGCTGTGGACGCATGGCTAGCTCCCAAAACAGCCCCACGATAATGAGTTAGAGCTTTCGCCACCATGAATGCCCGCTGACCTCCAGCTCCAAAACCGTCAGCCCGGAGCTTGGCTACCACGTCGATGGGGTTCGAGGCAGACTGCATTCCTTTTAGAAACGCCTGCTCACCCGCACCTTGACCCATGCCTTCTGGACAGGGAGCTGCAATCACAACCCAGCCGCCCTCACGAAGGGGAGGTCGGGGACCAAAAGCCAAGTAGGTCAATGCGCGGGAGGCCTGATAGAGGTTCGCGTCCTTGGGTGAACCGATTCCCAAGACAACCGCATCGAAAGGTTCTTCACCCACAGGAACCCACGCTTGTTCGGAACAGGAACGCACCAATTCCTCATGGGTCGGCTCCGGCTCTCCGGCCAAAACGCGCAAGGGCTCGCCTTCCGCGCTCATGGCAAGGTTCACAATAAATTGCAGCCGAGCTTTGCGCGCCCCCAGGACTAACGCTTCGTGCACAGGGTTGTTCTCGATACGTCCAAGTCGCGTTCCTGAATGTTCTAAAAAGGAAACGCCATGAAGTACAGAAATGGTGTTTGCACTTGCGCAACCGATGGCAACCGTCTTTCGCCCTCCCGAGAAACCCGCATACTGATGGGGTTCTACAATCCCCGTGGCAAGAAGAACATCGCAATCCAAAATCGCTTCGTGCAATTCGACCGGCACGGGCTCGGGGAAGGTCTGTGTCGCCCCCGAAGTCAGTTCACCAAGCGCGCGGTAGGCTTCAAGATCGCCACCATGAGCATCGACGGTGCGCAGTTTTCCAAACCAAGCCCCCAGTTTTTCTTTTTGCTCTTCCTCCGTTGTCCGACGGTGCATCCCTAAAGCGAAAACAAGGGTGATGTCTTTCTCGGAGACGCCCCCGTTTTTCAACTCATGCAGCAAAGCGTTGAGGAACAAGCTATCCGGGGAAGGGCGCGTTGCGTCGGTAATGGCAATGGATACGCGCTGACCGGGCTCGACGCGGTCACGGAGGCGGGCGACTTGCATCCAGGGGTTTTGAACCGCCTCAGAGATTGCCAATTCCAGATTGGCCACTGTGGGGGCGGGAGTTGGCCTTGCGGTAGTGAGTTGCCAGGAGGAAGGAACCTTAAAGTCCCTCTCCCCATCTCCGTATGGTAAAGCTATGCTTGGCATGCAAAGTAGCATAGCATCGTTTCCCGGAACCTCGCGGAAACAACCAGACAACTCTCAACGTCAGAGACGATCAAGTATGAGTTCAGGGCACGACAAGGCACGGGAAGAAAGGGACAGCGAAGTTATTCGCGTCTTGAGTCACGTGTTTTTCCTCAACCTCTTTGTAGCTATTCTGAAACTCGTTTTCGGTTTTTTTGCCGGTGCCGTAAGCATGCTTGCCGACGGCCTGCATTCTTTGCTTGATAGCGCCAGCAACGTCGTTGGTTATGTGGGGATGAGTGTTGCAAGACAAAAACCTGATGACGATCATCCCTACGGACACCGAAAGTTTGAAGCGCTCGCGTCGGTTGGCATTTCCATGTTTTTGTTTTTCACCGCATGGGAAGTTTTGCGTGAAGTGATCTCACGCGTTCGCGAAGGACATGAGGTAGATCCCCGGCCCGAAACCTATGCCGTGATGGTCATCACGGTGATCATTAACATTCTTGTCACCCGATATGAGAAACGCAAAGGCACGGAACTTCGAAGTTCAATTCTTCAAGCCGATGCGAAACACACCCAAAGTGACGTGTTCGTCAGCTTAAGCGTGATTGCATCTCTCATCGCGGCGAGTTTTCAGCAGCCCCTCTTTGATCTCATCGTGGCTCTTCTTATTGTGGGCTTCATTATCTACTCAGGTTACGAAATCGTCTCCGGGGCGTTCTCCATTCTCGCCGACACCCAGATGGTCGACCCCAGTGAAGTCATTGCTATTGCGTTGCAGGCCGATCAAGTGTCCCACGCCCACCGCGTCCGAAGTCGGGGAGGGCCCGATGATATCCATGTCGATCTTCACATCCATGTCCCCCCTAGCATGACCACCTTGGAGGCCCATGATG
>JABDJR010000287.1 GCA_013003415.1 Candidatus Eiseniibacteriota bacterium
CTACCCAACAGGGCGGCACTGGCACCTGGGCCATCTACATTCTCGGAGACTTACAGTTTGGCTTGTGGCAGCCCTAGGTGATGGTTAAGTTGGAGTTGGTTCAGCTATGAAATCAGACACAAGAGCGGGAGGAGTTGCTTCGCTAGTTCAAGCCCTCTGCTACATCTGTGGTTTCGCAATGCTGGCGACCGTCATGAACCCCGGAAATGCGGAAGGCTGGAGTCAGGTTCAGAAGCTCGCGTTTATCCTAGAACGGGAGGGTCTGGTCCAGCTCTGGAACATCATCATTTACGTTGTCTTTGGGGTCTCTCTCGTCGTCCTTACCGTGGTGCTCCATCGGAAACTGGAAAAATCTAGCTCGCTTCTCATGGCGATCGCGACACCTTTTGGTTTGATCTGGGCGGGGCTGGTCATTGCCAGCGGCATGGTGGCAAGCGTTGGGCTGGCCGAGATTGCCGAGGTCTTTGCTCAAGACCAAACGGCGGCCGCAGACTCCTGGTCTATTATTGGCACGGTCCAGGACGGATTGGGTGGTGGGGTCGAGATCGTCGGAGGTCTTTGGGTTCTTCTGGTCAGTGTTAGTTCACTCCGTAGCAAACTGCTCTTTCCCAGACTCGTCAATGTCATTGGACTTCTGGTTGGTATTGCGGGAACGGCAACGGTCGTACCTGCCTTATCCGGTTTGGGTGCCGTGTTTGGGCTCGTGCAAATTGTTTGGTTCCTTGCTGTCGGGGTGGTCCTGTTGCGTACAAATGATGCCACGTCACTATCGCCGAACGCATCCGAGCTTGGGTCATAGGGGTGTCCATTCTTTACGTCGTAACCCACGCGGAAGCCACCCATCATGTTGATCAGCGTGTGGGAGGCTGGTACGACTCCGAGCTGACACCACGTGGTCAGCGTCACGCCGACCGTATTGCGAAGGAACTCCAATCCAGGTGCCAAGGTACCCCGCACCTCTACACTTCGGACCTCACACGAGCCATGCAAACCGCAGCGCCGATCGGAAAAGCGTTTCGGGTCGAGCCTGCGTTGGCCCCCGAGCTTCGGGAAGCCAGCTGTGGGGTTGCGGAGGGCAAATCAAGTTCGTGGTTGGACGAACGGATTGTTTTGCCGCCGCGTGACGGTAACCGGCTGGACCACCGAATCTGTGAAGGAGCGGAGTCTAGGCGCGATGTGGCAACAAGAGTGTACGGGTTCATGAATCGCCTTCTGGAATCTATGCCCGAGACTGTCATTCTCGTTACTCATGGATTTGCGCTCACTTTCGTAGTCTCGGCTTGGCTTGGGGCTCCGATCGAGTCTCTTGGGATTGCGGGTTATAGAGCTGACTCTGGAAGTGTAAGCACGCTTGAGATCGATCCAAAGTGGGGCGACCGAAAGCTGGTGTCGTTTAACGAGACAACGCACTTAAGACGCCAACCACCTGGCAATTCGGGATTACCTTCGTCTGAACTCAAAGGCTGCTCAAGCCTACGGCGATCTTAAAAAGGGCCTGGCTCGCGAATATGTCCAGGACATGGAAGGATACGTAGAGGGCAAAACTCCCTTTCTAGTCGGGATTCTTCGCAAGGTCGGTTCACTGGCTACTCCCACCCAGGCAGACGTTACGGAGCGAATATAGTTTGAAGGACAACCCTAGTCTGACTCTTCGCGAAGGCATAGAGAGATTCTGCAAGGAGAACTATGCTCAGTTTTCAGAGCGAGATTTGTCCCCAGACGCCAAAGAGTTTTTCCTGTGCCACGATACCGCGCACGTCGTCTTTGGGTGCGGGACCTCCTTCTTCGGCGAGGGGATTGTGAAGATATTTACGATCTGGGGAACGACCCTCGGCTTTCGGGGGCACCTTGCTGGCTATTCAGAGGCAAGTGCCTTCAGTCTTTTTAAGCAGTACAGCGCCGGTCACGTCGTTCGGAATCTTGGAAGGTTGATTCTCGCGGCACCGCGGGCAATCGTACGGGCTCGGCGAATGAGCCGGCCGTGGCCGTGGTCCGATCACAGTCAATATTTGGACATGCCTTTGGCGGAGATACGACGCGAGTTCAACATCAAGGTCTTCAGTTCGAGAATTTGAGGAGAGCGTGGTCTAACACTTCAAGGGCCTCGGGCCAATTTTCAGCGTGACCGTCTCGGGACTTTTCACTACAGAAGCCTGAGTGCGTGAGTCGCAGTAATGTCCCATCTTCCCGTGGCGAGAGCTCGACTCGAATTACAGTCTCAGCGCCTTCCGTTCCTCCCTCGGTCGCCCAGGCTAACTCCACAAGTTCGTTCTGTTTCAGTTCTAGGAATCGACCGTAGTGAGGGTGTCTACCCCAGTCTTTCCGATTATAGAAAAAGAAGGGCTTATCTACTTCAGGGGTCATGAGTAATTCTCCGGGCTCTGCGAACCAGGTATCGAACTTCTGCGTCCATGCCTGGTAAATATCGCTCGGGCCGGCTTTCATGAGTCGCTCGACGGTCATCGTAAGAGGACGCGCCGAATGGTCAGGTTCGCACTTTGTTCTCATTGATTTTTCTCCAAATTCTCAATGGGGGAGGGTTCCCAAAAGCGAAATTACAGTTGGCTCATCATGCTTTGCAAGTCAATTGCGGGTAGGCGCACACGCGTGTACAAAGGCGAACTCAAGCGTTATGGCGTGATCTTTGACTCGTCGTTTATACGGCGGTTTGATCGAAGACACTGGCCCCCAGGGGCGGTAGAAACCCGTTTTCCAGCCCCAATAGTCGTTGCAGCTCCTCCCACCGTTAGGTGTATATTGAGAGGAGAGCTGTGCATGGTGCTCGGCTTAGCGGCTATGAGTCGCGACCTCAGTCCGGCCAACCGGCCTACGGTAAGAAACCATGATGGATCTGGCGGTAACCTTACGACCAGCCAGGCCAGAGCCTGGTGAGGGGTTGCTGTTTGCCCGCTATCTAGATGAGGCTGCAGAAGGGTTCTTCGGCTTCATGCTTGGGTCCAATTCGAAGAACATCATAGCCGCAGCCTACTTGGAGCCTGGGCACGCCCTTTCATATGAACATGTCTTGTTCGCTGAGCGAGATGGCGTTGTCGTAGGCATGACGCTGGCATACACGGGGACGCAGCAACATGGTTTTTCGGATGAGCCTTTGAAGCGTGCGGCAGGGCGTACCGTCCTAAGAATGAAACTCATTCGTTTCTTTCTGGCCCCGCTCTGGCGCATCTTGGAGAAGATTCCAGAGGCCGACTTCTATCTCCAGGGTATTGCCGTAGACGCCGATCTTCGAGGCGCCGGCGTTGGCTCAATTCTTATGGACGATGTTGAGAAGCGAGGACGAGAGGCCGGAGCGAGGCGGTTGGCCTTGGATGTGTCTGCGAAAAACATGGGGGCTCGCAGAATGTACAAGCGACGAGGGATGATCGAATCCTCCGAGTGGCCAAGTTCTAGGCTTCTCCCCACCTTGTTTGTACACATGACGAAGGACCTGTAGAGCGGACTAAACAATTGGCCACTACATGCGGTTTCTCCGGATGTGTAGAATGAAGTTTAGGGCGGGGTCCACGGGGACAGCAGTTGGTTTTAAGCGAGCGAGAAACGAACCTATGACCGATCAACGGATCGACGGATTCTTTTACGGACTATTCATGGACAGCAGCATTCTTCACGAAAGCCAAGTCGCTCCCGCCAACCCTCGGCGTGCCTATGTGAACGGCTACGCTTTGAGAATCGGTCACCGGGCTACTCTGGTTCCGGCCGCTGACGCCCGAGCCTACGGAATGGTATTCGCTTTGACTCACGACGAACTCGACAAACTCTACACGGCTCCAGGTTTAGAAGCGTACCGGCCCGAGGCGTTACTTGCACACTCTTTAGACGGCGTGGCCATACCTGCACTGTGTTACAACCTTCGCGAGGAACCGGGTCCCGATGAGGCCAACTCTGAATATGCGGCACGCCTTCGAGTGGCGCTGAGCAAGCTTGATTTTCCTCCCGACTACATAGCGTCGATTTCCTAGTCCAGATGCAGCGCAAATCAGACTCTCCCATGACCGTTATTCAATCGATCGAGGATGTTACGCCTCGCTGGTTAACGAAGGTGCTGCGGGAAAGTGGCGAACTTGCAGATGGAGAAGTATGCGAAGTAAGTGCGCGATCTGGATCGGGGAATTGGTCTTCCAACGCAAGGCTAGAGCTTCGTTATGCGAGCGGCTCCAAGGGCGCCTGCCCAAAGAGCATGTTCCTCAAGTTGGTTTCAACAGATGCGACGATGGAGGACCACTTCGACGACTCTGAAGTTCGCTATTACCGCTCAGATTACACCGGTCTGGCCGATGCACCCTTACTCAAATGCTTCCACGCGGCGTACCAACCCGGCTCCTACCATGTGTTATTGGAAGACGTTTCGGAAACGCATCAACCGGCAGCCTTTGTGTCACCCACGCTGGCATACGGTAAGAAGCTCGCCGAAGCGACAGCCGTGCTCCATTCTCACTATTGGGCAACCTTGCGGTCCATTGCGATGCCGACCGAAGCGCAAGTCCTACGCTATATCGATGTTGCAAAACCCGGGTTGAAGAATGTTCTTGAAGACCCAAAAAGCACGCTTAAACCTCATTGGCCGGAGTTGTTGCGCCGCTTTTTTGTGGAGCACCCCCAGAAACTGTTAACCCGGCTTCAATTTCCAAACGGATTTAGCCGTGTCCATGGAGACTTGAATGGTTTCAACATTTTGGTTCCCAAGGGGAGAGAGGGCTCTATCTACCTAATTGATCGGCAGCCCTTCGAGTGGAGCTTGAGGACTTGGCTGGGTGTCAGTGACTTGGCCTTCCCCTTAATCTCTGACTGGACACCAGAAGAACGAAGAGAGCACGAACTGGAGATTCTGCAGTGTTATCATGAGAAATTAAGGCAGTTGGGCATTGAGGACTATGCCTGGGAAGATGTTTGGGGAGACTACAAACTTTGTTCCGCTATGGGCATCTATAACGCCATTGAATTTTGTAAGCATGGAATCGATGAGGACATGAGAGACAGGTGGTTCTCGTTGTTAACCAGGTCCATTGCCACTTTAGAAGATGCTGGAGAGACTCCCAGGAAAACACACTGAGAAAGACTGACGATGCTCGACATGAGCACTGGAGAACGGAATGCCTCCCTTTGTATCAAGAGATTTTAATGTACCGGAAAAACTAGAAACGGATGAGTTTCGGCTCCGTATGCTCACCGTTCATGACGTGGTGAAGGATTTTGATGCCGTTACGAGTAGCGCGGAGCATCTCAAAACAATATGGCCGGGTGGAAAATGGCCGTTGGGCCTCACCATAGAACAAAACCTGATCGACTTGGGGTGGCACCAAAAAGAGTTTCAGACTCGACGCTCCTTCGCCTATACGGTGGTGTCCCTATCGGAAGAAACCGTGAAGGGTTGCGTTTATATAGAACCCACGCGCAAAACGGGCTACGACGCCGAAGCCTATCTTTGGGCGCGACAGAGCGAACTTGCGAATGGTCTAGAAGACCGCTTGTTCGATGAGGTGAAGAAGTGGTTAGCCAAAGATTGGCCCTTCGAGAACGTTGGCTTTCCCGGTCGCGCTATCGACTGGGAGACTTGGCGAAAGATTCCGGACGAGAAGCGCTGAGCAGGGCCGGTGTCTTGCTCTGGCGAACTGCCTAGGAAAGGAATGGTTAGATGTCTCACAAAAACGTTTTGAGGGCCGCGGCTGTGTTGTTGGTCATGGCATTTGCGGCTCCACCAATATCTGCCCAGGAGTCAAAGGGCAAAGAAGGCCTTACTGCAGTGTCCTTGCCTGATGAGTTAGCCCGGGTTCTTCGAGATTATGAGGTCTCTTGGGCAAAGTCAGATGCAGCGGGTTTGGCAGCCCTCTTCACGGAAGACGGTTACGTTCTTCGCCCCGGCCGTTCCCCGGTGCACGGTCGTGAGGCGATCCTGGCCGCCTATAAAAACTCCGGTGGACCGCTCGCCTTGAAAGCTTACGCCTATGAAACCGAAGGGAACGTGGGTTACATCATCGGGGGTTACTCTACAGATCCAAAAAGCCCCGAGGTCGGAAAGTTCGTACTAGCCATACGACGCGACGATTCTGGGAAGTGGTTCATCGTGGCCGACATCGACAACGGTAACTAGGGGCGTTCGCGTGGCCCCCACGATCATTCAGGATCTAATGGATGCAGGAACCTGATCTCACGGCGCAAGGAAGTTTAAAGTCGGCTAAAGAGGAAGTTGGATCGTGCTCATTCGTTTGGTTGAGGGACAAGATACGGAGTCATGGTCGCATATGAGGACCGCGCTTTGGCCCGAAACCGTAGACCAACATAGGTCCGAGATTGCTGAATACTTCGCTGGTAATTCCATAGACATTGTTCAAGCCTACGTGGCCGTCGAGGGCGCAGAAGTCGTCGGGTTCCTCGAGCTGAATCTTCGGAATTTTGCCGAGGGAAGTCGATCACCCAAGCTTCCTTATGTGGAGGCATGGTACGTGAAACCAGCGTTCCAAGGCAGAGGATACGGGAAGCAACTCATGAAGTTCGCGGAGGAGTGGGCTCTTTCGGAGGGATATGTGGAAATCGCTAGCGACACTGAGATCGACAACGTAACGAGTATTGCGATGCACAAGCATTTGGGGTTTGTCGAAACCGAGCGGGTCGTTTGTTTCCTGAAAAAGCTGAGCGTTGACTAGTTCAATGTATACCGACTTGATCTACAACTTTATGAATGGCTCAAGTGTGGGGCCGGGAGAGCAATCATGAGAACCAAAGTCGGTGAAGTAGAAGCGCTATTCCGATACCCCGTGAAATCTATGAGCGGGGAAACTCTGGAGGACGCTGAACTTGGTTGGCATGGCCTTCAGGGCGATCGGCGGTTGGCCTTGCGTCGACTAGATGATCAACGAGGCTTTCCATGGCTCACCGCGTCAAAGCTTCCCGAGTTGATACGTTTTAAGCCCGTGCGCCGAGGAACCAGCGACCATGAGAGTCTTCCTACCCATGTGCGCACTCCCGAGGGAGAAGAACTGGAGCTCTTTGGCCAGGAACTTGCCGCGAGAGTTAGTGATCGTCATGGATCGCCCGTGGAAATGACCCACCTCGATCGAGGCATCTTCGATGAGGCAAGCGTCTCGTTGATCACGTCCGCCACGGTCGCCAAGCTTACTAAGCTGGCAGGACAGTCTCCCGACACGCGAAGGTTCCGCCCTAACATCTTGATTAGCTTGCAAGAATCTCAACCCTTTGGAGAAGATGCATGGGTAGGGGGTTTGCTTTCGTTTGGAGAGGAAGACGCCGCAGTGATCGCAATCACCAACTGGGACGTGCGTTGCTCAATGGTAAATTTTGATCCGGATTCCGGGGCCGTCAATCCGGAGGTCCTGAAAGCTGTTGTTCGCGAGAGAAACAATAAGGCGGGAGTATACGGCGCCGTGATGCGTCGCGGGAGACTGGCGGTTGGTCAGTCTATCTACCTCAAGCCCCTCGAAAATCAGAAACCCGAATAAGTGAGTCATCGCCCTCTCTTCGCCTACGGCACACTTCTCATCGACGAGATCCTATTTGCCTTGCTCGGCAAAGTGCCCGAAAAAGAAGATGCTGTTCTCGAGGGCTACTTACGATCTGCGGTTGATCGGGGCCCTGGAGGCGCCAAAGGTCCCGTCATCTTTCCCGATCCGAATAGCATGGTGCGTGGTGTTGTCCTTCTATCTTTGTGCCCTGAAGAGGCTCGCATCATCGATCTCTATGAAGACGCGGCTATCGGGTATCTGCGCTCAGAGGTGGCTGTACGCATACCCAATGGCTCATCCATCACCGCGCATACCTACGTTGGCACCGAGGGGGTGAGGCATCTCGCTTCGGGAGTCTGGTCCGAGCAAGCATTTCGCGAGGAACATCTCGATTACTACGTATCGGAAAAGATACCAGCTCTAAAGCGGAAATGGTCTTAGCTCGATGAACTCCTCTGCTCTGATTCTGATCGCAATCGTTTTGAGTCTAGCCATGGGATGTACGGGTCGTGGGGAGAAAGCTGGCGATCAATACGGTACCACTTCCGAGCGCACGCTCGTGGGACAGGTGTTGCTACGGCCCGGAGAGGGTAGACGCGGGCTGGAACTGCATGTGGAAATGCAGAGTCCAGATGAATCTGCTATC
>JABDJR010000604.1 GCA_013003415.1 Candidatus Eiseniibacteriota bacterium
AGTCTAGTGACTCCAACTTACGAACGAAAGAGTTTTGCTCTAAGTTCCCGGCTATCTAAAGGTGCGATGATTCTCCTTCTTGGGGGTGGCTGGAGAGAGTATAGCACTCCCTTCGCGCCAGGTTGGCAGGGGTCGGGTTCGAATTGTTTCGTTTTGAAACACTTCTTGCCATTTGGGCAAAGTTTGTCGGGGTGATCCAGAGTGTGTTTCAAAGTGGAACACACCCCAAAATGGGCTTATCTTTCGCTCCTGTAATCTGTTATCTTACTCGGCCAAGTTTTATGGGAATCAATGGCACCCTCATTGCGATAATAGAATGGCAACAGCAGGGGAAAAGATGAGTCTTTGCCCAAATGGCAAAGCGTTTTCCCCGCCAAAAGCATTATGACTCGCCACATTGGCGAGTCCTCGATGTAACAAAGCGAGGGCGGGACCTCATTTCGTACTCATTATCTTCCCGACCCTCATATTCATGCGACCAAAGAACAAATAAGGAGTCTTAAGACCATGAAGGTCACACCTCTCTCTGATCGCGTTCTTGTTCAGCGTCTCGCCGAGACCGAGAACAAGAAAGGCAGCATCTACATTCCTGACACCGCCAAAGAAAAGCCCCAAGAAGGCAAAGTCGTGGCCGTCGGCCCCGGCCGCCTGCTCGACGATGGCAAGCGTGTCGCTCTCGAAGTCAAAAAAGGTCAGCGCGTTCTGATCGGCAAGTACTCCGGTACTGAAGTGAAGATTGATGGCGACGAGTTCATCATCCTTCGCGAAGACGACATTCTCGGAATCCTCGGTTAAATCTGTTCTCGCGCTTTCATAGCGCACAAACCGACTTTTCCAAACGATGTAAACAGCGGGTCGAATTAGTTATACCGACCCCAATTGATCAAATCAGAAAAAAGGAGATAGCCAATGGCTGCCAAGCAGCTTCTATTCAAAGAAGAAGCCCGCGCAAAGATTCTTGAAGGAGTCGAGACGCTGGCCAAGGCGGTTAAGGTCACCATGGGTCCCCGCGGTCGCAACGTTGTGATCGACAAAAAATGGGGCTCCCCCACCATCACCAAAGATGGTGTGACTGTCGCCAAGGAAATCGAACTCAAAGAGCCTTATCAGAATATGGGTGCGCAGATGGTTCGCGAAGTTGCCTCCAAAACCAGCGATGTCGCTGGCGACGGAACAACCACCGCAACCGTTCTTGCCGAAGCCATCTTCCGTGAAGGCCTGAAAAACGTCACTGCCGGTGCCAACCCCATGGACCTCAAGCGTGGTATCGACCAGGCGGTTGAGGTTGTAGTTGGCGAGCTTCGCAAGCTCTCCAAGGCCGTGAAAGAAAACACCGAGATCAAGCAGGTTGCTACCATTTCCGCCAACGGCGACCATGAAATCGGCAAGATCATTGCCGATGCCTTCGACAAGGTCGGCAAAGACGGCACGATCACGGTTGAAGAAGCCAAGTCCATGGAAACCTCCCTCGAGGTGGTTGAAGGTATGCAGTTCGACAACGGCTACATTTCCCCGTACTTCATCAACGATAAAGACGGCATGGAATGTAACCTCGAAGATGCCTACATTCTCCTCAGCGAGAAGAAGATCTCCAACATGAAGGACATGCTTCCGATCCTTGAGAAAATCGCTCAATCCGGTAAGCCCCTGTTGATCATCTCCGAAGACGTCGAGGGTGAAGCCCTTGCCACTTTGGTTGTGAACAAGCTTCGCGGCACGCTCAATGTGGCTGCGGTCAAAGCTCCTGGGTTTGGTGATCGTCGCAAAGCCATGTTGCAAGACATCGCCATCCTCACCGGTGGCACCGTGGTCAGCGAAGACTTGGGCTTGAAGCTCGAGAACATCGCCATCACCGACCTCGGTCGCGCTAAGAACATCAGCATCACCAAAGATGCCACCACGATCATCAAAGGTTCGGGCAAAGGCACCGACATCAACGGACGCATCAACCAGATCAAAGCTCAGATCGCCGAGACCACCTCGGACTACGATCGCGAGAAACTCCAAGAGCGTCTTGCCAAGCTTGCTGGTGGTGTTGCCGTCATCAACGTTGGCGCTGCTACCGAAACCGAGATGAAAGAGAAGAAAGCCCGCGTCGAGGACGCTCTTCACGCCACCCGCGCAGCGGTGGAAGAAGGCATTGTCCCCGGCGGTGGTACCGCTCTTATTCGCGGCCTGAATGCTCTCAAGAAGCTTGAGAAAGAAATCACCCACGACGATCAGAAGATCGGCGTTGCGATTATTTCTCGTGCAATCACCGAGCCCCTTCGCTGCTTGGCTACCAATGCCGGTCTCGAAGGTTCGGTCATCGTTGAGAAGGTCAAAGAAGAGAAGCGGACCTTTGGCTTTGACTGCGACAAAGAAAAATATGTCGACATGTTCAAAGCTGGGATCATTGATCCTACCAAGGTAACCCGTTCGGCCTTGCAGCACGCTGCATCGATCGCCGGATTGCTTCTCACCACCGAGGCTCTCATCACCGAGATCCCGGAGAAGAAGCCCGCCGCTCCTGCTGGCGGTGACCCTGGTATGGGTGGCATGGGCGGTATGGACTTCTAAGGAAGTTCTCGCTCAGGCTAGCTGAGATACGAAAGAGCCCTCGGAGGAAACTCCGGGGGCTTTTTCTCTTGATCTGGTTTAGCCATTTTTTCTGGCGTGGCCAATAACGCCCTGTACACCGCATGCCGTCGTGGTTACCTTATTGACGGTCGTTGCTCCCTCGACATTTGGGCCAATCTCTAGAATCCGTCGGATGTTGTCCGAACCCACCTTGAAAAGGAGCACTCATGCACCCTACCCGCTTATGGCTGTCCGCAATCTCTGTTCTCACCGCTTTCTTTTTAGCCGGCTGCTCCTCGAGCTCGGACCCGCAAGGCTGTCCGGACAATCCCTCCCCCGCGCTCTACTGGTCCAGCATTCTCGATGGTGAAATCCAAAGGTTTGCGGAGACCGTTACTCCGGCTCCGGAAACCTTTGTCGACGATATTCCTGGAGTCAATGCCTTCGCCCGCGACCCCATTGGCGGGAAAATCTACTGGGCAAGCGGTGGCGGCAACTCGGCGGCAATCTACCGCGCAAATGCCGATGGCTCCGACCCTGTCGAGATCGTCGACTCTTTGGGGCTGATTCGCGGCCTCGACGTCGACTCGGATGGAGGAAAGATCTACTGGACGGATGATGGAAGCGGTGCGAATCACGTGCAACGCGCTAACCTAGACGGAACCGAAGTAGAAACCATCGTCGAGTATTCGAGCAATGTCGATTTGCGTCAGATTTTTGTGGATTCAAAGTCAGGCCATTTGTATTGGACACTTACATCGGACCACAGAATCGAGCGAGCGAATCTTGATGGAAGCAATCACGAAGTTGTGTTCGAAGACCCCGCACTCTCCCCGATCGGCATTGCCGTCGATTCCGACACCGATACCATGTACTGGTCGGACTACATCACCGATACCATTCGCAGCTCTCGTCTCGACGGTACGGAGATGCAGATTGTCGTTTCGGAGGGTCTGGACGCCCCTTGGGGAATCGTTTTGGATCCGTCGGCCGGCTTTCTGTACTGGACCGACGCCGGTTTTGGATCTATATCTCGCGTTTGCCTTATTGACGGAAGCACGAGAGTGATTGTCGATGGCTTGTCCATCCAAGTCCGCTTCCTCCAACTGTAGACAATCTGAAGCCGGAATCAGAACCCAAGAGCGCTTGAGATCGTGGCTCGGACCATCTTATAGGGATCGACTGCGCCATCATCCAAATTGCTGAGGACGGACACCTGAATGTTGTGTTCGGAGTAATGGGCAATGAACGCGTTCACCCCGGCATCAAAACCGTGAGCTTCGAACCGCTTCGGTTCCTCTTTCGACTCAACAATGTAAAGGCCAAACCCGTAGTGCCAGCCCGGTTCCATGGGAACGTGAGGTGAGAGCATTTCCTTGAGGGTATCTTCGCGGAGAAGTTTGCCACCCAGTAAGGCACGCCAGAACTGTTCGAACTCCTCTGCGGTGGCGGCCATGCCTCCGTCGGGAGCCGGGGGAATCGTTTGTGAGATGCACTTTCGCCAGGTCCCGCTCTTGTCTATCTCGTAGGGTTCGGCCAAACCGTCGTAGATGCCATCGAGAGTAGGAGAGCAGGCGCGAGGCATTTCGGCGGGGCGGAACACCTTGTCACGCACAACATTGAAGTAGTTCTGCCCTGTCACCGTTTCTAGGACACGCCCAAGCAAGATGAACCCGGCGTTGCAGTACTTGTAGCGCGCGCCAGGTTCAAAGACCGGCGGCAAGTCCGAAAATAACGAGATGAAATCCGAAACCGACTTCAAGGTGTAAGTCGGCCGCGTATTCAAGATTTCTGGCCATGACTCATCATCGGGAAAGTAGTCCGCGATTCCCGAAGTGTGGGTGATGAGATGCCGAATGGTCACGGACTTAGGAATGGCGGATCCGTCGAGAGAAACCAGGCTGTGAATGGAATCGTCCAGACCCAGCTTTCCCGATTCCACTAACTGGAGAATCGCCACCGCGGTGAAAATCTTAGTAACGGATGCGGTTCGAAAAAGAGTGCTCGGTGTGTTTTCTATCTTCCACCCACGGTGGGCGAAGCCCCAGGCCCCTTCGAATAAGACGGTATTCAAGCTGGAAACCCGGATCACCCCTGAGAATCGATCGGACTTCGCCAGCGCGTCGATTTCCGAGCGCAGGGAGTTTTCTAGCTGATGGGATAGCTCTTGGTGAACGGGCGGTAGACTCATCTTGCCGCAAGTCAACCACAGAGCCTCTTCTCTGGTCTAGGGCGGGGTAGCGGCAACAAGGTCGAAACGCTAAGAGAGCTTCCCCACCACTTTCAGTGCAAACGCGTAGGAACGCCCGGCGTCTTCTAGAGCCGCAAACCGACCCGACTTTCCAAAGTGACCGGAAGCCATGTTGGTGCGGAGGAGCAAGGCGTTGTCATCGGTTTTGGTGACTCGTAATTTTGCCACCCACTTTGCAGGTTCCCAGTAGGTCACGCGCGGATCTGAAACCCCCGCCGTGACCAACATCGGCGGATAGGCCTTGGCTTCCACCTTGTCGTAAGGCGAATACCCGGCAATCCAATCGAAGGCTTCTTTGCTTTCAATGGGGTTTCCCCATTGCGACCATTCACCCGGGGTTAAGGGTAGCGTGTCGTCGAGGATGGTGTTCAGCACATCCACAAACGGAACATCGGCGATGCATCCGGCGAACAGGTCCGGCGCCATATTCAACACCGCCCCCACCAAAAGACCTCCTGCCGATCCTCCCTGACAAACGATCTGACCGCGGCTGGTGTATTTCGTCTCAGCCAAGAATTCCCCTGCCGCAAGGAAATCTTTAAAGCTGTTGGGTTTGCCACCCAACTTAGCCGCCTCATACCATGCTCGCCCTTTTTCTTCCCCGCCTCGAATATGCGCAATGGCATACACAAAGCCCCGGTCCACCAAAGACAAACGGTTGGAAGAAAAAGAGGCCGGCATCGACATGCCGTAAGAACCATAACCGTAGAGAAGACACGGAGCCGATCCATCAATGGTCGTGTTTTTGTGATGCAGGATCGTCAACGGAACTTCTTCCCCATCATGACTCGGCGCCATAAGCCGACGCACCACATAGTCAGCCGGATCGTGTCCTGAGGGAATCTCAGTTTCTTTACGTAACTCGCGCTTTTCGCTGATCAAATCGTAGTCGAAGGTTTGAGAAGGTGTTGTGGGCGACGAGTAAGTAAATCGAAGCGAGTTGGAATCAAATTCAGGGGAGGCTGCCATGCCTAAAGAATAGGCCTCCTCTTCAAAATCAATCGCCCGGGTTTCCCCAGTTTTGGTAGAGCGAATCTTGATGGAAGGCAAAGCGTTCTCGCGTTCCATCCAAATGAGCCAATCCTCGAAGGTCTCCACGCCAAGAACCATGCGACCCTCTTTGGCGGGAATCACGTCTTCCCAGTTTTCCTGTCCCGGAGAAGACACCGGCGCGCGCACGATCTTGAAGTCGGCCGCGCCGTCGGCGTTGGTGTTGATGTAGAAAAAGTCTCCCTGGTGATCGAGGTTGTACTCCAAACCCTCAGCACGAGGCTCAATCATGATGGGCTCTGCCTCAAGATTGTCGGTGGGAATCACTCGCATCTCGGTTTGGTCGTTCATGGAAATGGCGATGACCACAAACTTCCCCGAGCGCAACCGCCCCGTCCCCATATAAAAGCGCGGGTCGGTTTCCTTGAGAACCAAGACGTCGTTCTTGGGGTCGCTTCCCATTTTATGGCGGTACACCGAGCTGGGGCGATGATGCTCGTCGACTCGGGTATAGAAAAGCGTCTCGTTATCACCCCAGGTCACCGACCCCACATCCGGAATAACATAGTCCACGTCTTTGCCGGTTTCGAGGTCACGAATGGTCATGGCAAAGTACTCGGAACCTCGCGTATCGCGCGACCACGCCAAAAACCGGTGGTTGGGGCTGACCGAGCTATCACCCAACTCAAAATACTCGTGCCCTTCCGCTTCTTTATTGGCATCGAGAAGCATGGTCTCGGGGCCGCCGTCCCTCGGGGTGCGCACATAAAACGGGTGCTCGTTCCCTTCTTCATAGCGAACGTTGTAGGCATAGTCACCGTGCTTTGTGGGAACGGAGCTATCATCTTCTTTGATGCGCCCCCGCATCTCAGCCACCAACTGCTTTTGCAGCTCGACCGTATCGGCCATGGCTTTCTCATAGTAAGCATTCTCAGACTTAAGATAGCTTTTGATGTCTTCGGGCAACTTTTCCGGTTCACGCATGGCCTCTTGCCAGTTGTCTGCGCGAAGCCAATGGTAGTCGTCGCTCAGGATCACACCGTGAACCGTTTTTTGGTGAGGTCGCTTTTCCGCTAGGGGAGGCGTTTCCCCGGAGGGAGCCTTAAAGTGGGACATCATGAAACTCCATGCTGCAAAATGTTTGGATTAAAACTGGTCGAGTACCAGACTGGATTTCGAAAAAAGAAACTTTCCGGACTTGGTGCGGGGAATTTCGCTGACAACTGCAAACTCCGATTGCATCCCTTTTCCAAGATGATGCTCGGCCGCTTCCCTCAAGTAGGCCGTGTCCGAATCAAAATCGAAGCCATCTCCGGGGTTAATGTTGAAGTGAAGCCAACCCTTTTTGTCCTGAATGATCTGAATTTGACCTAGGCTGGGTCGCTTGGCCACCACCGCAATGGTTAAGGCTGCACCGGATACCAGCCGTCCGTCCATACCCAAAAGAAAATCAGTGACCCGGCCCGCCAGTTTCTTAAGACGGGGAAGGGCGCGTCCACAATCACAGGTACCGGATTCCCACTCGCCTACATCGCCTATGCGATAGCGAATCAGGGGCATGGCGTGGTTCATGAGGTCGGTGATCAGAAGAGGGCCCTGGGTTCCGGACTCCCCCTCTTTGGCTCCCAAAACTTCGACAAAAATTCCTTCTGCCATGACGTGAAGGCCGGTGTGTCGGTCACATTCCGAAGCGATCACCGAAACCTCACGGCAGCCATAGCGATTGAACACCGGACAACCGAAGACTTCCTCAATGAGCTTCCGGTCTTTTTCTTCCAGAACCTCGGCGGAGGTGATAATGGACTCCGGCCGATATACCTCGCCTCCCTGAGCTTTGAGAAACTTTGCAAAGAGGGTCATGACATTCGCATAGGCCAAAAACACTTTGGGTCTGAAGTCTTTAATCTTTTCGTGAAAAGACGCCATGCGCTCTTCGGTGAGGTGACCCGCATTCAACAACAAGTGTTGGTCTAGAAAAAGTTGGCGAAGGCGAGACTTCAGAGGCGGCTTAGGGGGAATATCGCTGGCCGCACCCCAAAGGATCGCCGCGCGGTCGGGGACATCCCACCCGGCCCACCGATTGTGGCGAATGGTGGCGGCGGCTCTGGAGTACTTTCGGTCCCGACTATAGTAAAAGGAGAGGGGCGTCCCGGTGGAACCTCCGGTGAGGTCGGCGACCAAATCTTCCTCTGGCCAGTTCTTTGCCACCATGGCCTCTTTATTGGCCTGGATATCCTGTTTGGTTACTCTTGGAAACCGAGCTAAATCTTCTAAGGAGTTCAGGTCCTTGGGGCTCACCTTGTGGCGGTCGAAGGCCTCAGTATAGAACGGGCACTCTTGATAGGCATGCTCAAGGAGCGCTTTTAGCCGAGTGAGACGAATCTCTGAAAGCTCTTCCAGACTCGCATACTGGGTTTTCTCAAACTCTTTCAGATAGCGAATCTTTGCCCACTCACCGCTTCGAATGGCGTCGAGAGGGAAAATTAAATCATTCACGATCCGCGAACGTGGACTCATTCGGTCTCCTGGATCCAAGGCAATTAGGTTTGGTGAGGCTTTTTCCGACTTGCTCACCGACGCTCCCCTTGGCATTCTAAAACGATGAACTCATCCAAGAAACTACTCTATAGCCTCGATTTTCCGAACCGCGCCCAACATTTGGTTTCTGTGGAGTTGCGTGTCGCAACCCAGAGATCCAGTGAGCTGACCTTGTGGATGCCGGTTTGGACCCCGGGATCGTATCTGATTCGAGAATACTCACGCCATGTCGAGGGGTTTGAGGTTCGAAACGAGGCGAATAAGCCCCTACCCTGGAAGAAATCGGCAAAAAATCGGTGGACCTTAACCACCGACGGCGCCTCCTCGGTGGTGGTGCGATACCAGCTCTACGGGCGTGAAAAGTCGGTTCGCACCAATTGGATCGATAGCGACTACGCACTGATTAATAGCGCCTCCACCTTCCTGACGGTTGAGGGACGTGAGAACTCGCCCCATGCGGTTCAGGTGAACCTTCCCGAAACCTGGAAGACGGTGACCTGCGCGCTTCCTTCCCACGACGGCATTTTTGAAGCTGAAGATTTGGACGCCCTGATCGACTCACCCTTGGTGATGGGAAACCCGGAGATTATTGAGTTCGATGTCGACGATAAACCCGTGGTCCTTCTGAATCAGGGCGGGGGGTCCCTCTGGAATGGCTC
>JABDJR010000344.1 GCA_013003415.1 Candidatus Eiseniibacteriota bacterium
GACTGGCGGTTTGTGTACCCTGGTCTAGAGAGGGTGGAACGCTTTGCTTCAGGAAAGCCTTCTGAAACGGAGGCTGGGGGTTCCCAGACCTTGGATCTGAAGAAGGCTCGGGTGCATGCTGTTTGCGGCATCGCTAATCCGAACCGATTTCGAGAGCTCCTTGAGGGCGCGGGCGCGACGGTGACGAATTTTGCCGTGTATCCCGACCATCATGCTTTCGAGGAAGCGGAAGTCCGAAAGGAAGAGAGCGCGGCAAAAGCTTCAGGTGCAGTACTGGTAACCACCGGAAAGGACGCCGTGCGTTTAGAGAGTTTGGTGAGTGGGGATGCCCCTTGGTACCAAACGAAAGTCGGCTGGCATTGTCAGGGGGGCTGGGACACGTTGGTGTCCGATCTCCTTAGCTAGGGATGCCTTGGATCCGGGTGATTCCGGGCAAAAAAAATGGGGAGTGGCCGAAGCCACTCCCAACATTTTTTTGACAACCGGTCTCGACCCTACTCTCCACCATCGCCAAAGTTGGCGACGCGAATGTGAAGACCACGGGAGATTTCGATTTTATCCCCAGAAGTTTCTTCTTCTCCGAAGAATGTGATCTGAGCGTCAGCAGTGTACTCACCGCTGAAAATCAGCTGGTTGATCGGGAACTCAGACTTCACCCCACCGCCGATGAGCATGATATAGCCCACCGCATCGTTGAACGTGTCAACGACGGTGCTCATGGGAGCCTCGAAGTTCTCGAGGTCAACGGCTCCGTCGCCGTTCAAGTCGGCACCGGTGCTGTTGATTCCATCGCGGAACTCAACGCTGTATTTCGTAAAACGAACGGTTCCGAATGGTCCGCCCGGAGTAACGTTCAGCACGGCGTCATGGGGACGTGCGCGGAAAGTTACCTGGACAAGATCAACCGGGATGAAATCATCTGCCGTATCGTCGGGTGTGTTGTTCGTATCGTAGACGTCGCTAAAGAGCGGGCTGTTGCTGTTGAGGGATACCACGTCCACAACGATGCGAGTAGCATCTTCTTCCTCGCTGCAGCCAACAAACGTCATTCCGAGAGCCACCAGCACCAGCGCTGCTACAGACAGACGGTGTGGAATCCTCATGCTCACTCCTCCTTCAATCAAACCTTGTTTTGTGACCAAAGAATCTTAGTCACTTGAACTCAATCTAATATCGGACTTCGGGGGCAGACATTCACGTCCGGGTAGAACGAATGTTCCATTTAGGGGCATTTGCCCCGGACATTGTGATGGGGCCCCCACTTCCGGTATGATGAGGGTTATTGCTGTAATCTTTTCTCTTTTAAGGCGTTAGCGGAGTACACATGGCCCAAAAACAAACCGACGTCCTGGTGATAGGTAGTGGCCTCGCCGGGCTGTGGTGCGCTCTAAAGGCCTCAGAATACGGTTCTGTGACCGTAGTCACCAAAAAAGAGCGAAAAGAGTCCAATACCAACTATGCCCAGGGGGGGCTGGCTGCGGTTTTGGGTCCGGAAGACAAGCCAGATCTGCACATTCAAGACACCTTGGGGGCCGGTGGAGGGCTTTGTCACCCGGATATCGTGGATTTGGTGGTGTCGAGCGGGCCGCCCCTGGTCAGGGAGCTCCTGGAGCTAGGGGTTAATTTTACCCGAAATGCCGGCGGTGAGCTGGAATTGGGTAAAGAGGGCGGGCACAGCCGCCGTCGTATCGTCCACGCGGCCGACAGAACCGGGGCTGCGATTGAGAAGGCCCTGATCGACGCCGTGGCCACCCATCCCAATATTGAGGTCCTAGAGCATCACTTCTGTGTCGACCTCATTCTGGCCTCCAGAATGTCGGGAGGGGCGGCTGAAGACGGTGAAGCCTGCTGGGGAGCCTATATTCTTGACCCCGACAAAGAAGTCTATGCCTTGGGGGCCAAAGCCACCGTGTTGGCCGCGGGAGGGGCGGGGAAGGTCTATCTGTATACCTCGAACCCCGACGTGGCTACCGGAGACGGTATTGCCATGGCGTTCCGAGCCGGAGCCCGGGTGAGCAATATGGAGTTCGTTCAGTTTCATCCCACCTGTCTGTTCCATCCGGAAGCAAAGTCGTTCCTGATTACGGAAGCTTTGCGTGGTGAAGGCGCCAAGCTGTACACCATGGATGAAGAACGCTTCATGACCCGTCACGACTCAAGGGGCGAGCTTGCCCCCCGCGACATTGTTGCGCGTGCCATCGACCACGAAACCAAAGCCCGTGGGCATGATCACGTTTGGCTCGATGCTCGCCACTTGGGCAAGGAGTTTTTGGAAAAGAGATTCCCGCAGGTTACCGAAGGGTGCCGCAAGTTTGGAATCGACCCCGTCACCGACCGCATCCCGGTGGTGCCCGCCGCCCACTACATTTGTGGTGGTGTTCGGGCCAACGACGAAGGGGCCACCGACATTCCGCGTCTTTATGCGATTGGCGAGGTTGCCCATAGCGGCCTTCATGGCGCAAATCGTTTGGCTTCGAACTCTCTCTTAGAGGCGCTTGTCTTTGCCGACCGTGCTTCAAAATCTATTCGCGCTTTGGTGAAGCCGGGTACCGTGCCCGAAGCCGATCGATGGATTTTTCCTTCCTCCGGCTACCCACGCGAGGCGGGAATCCTGAATCACAACTGGCGATCCGTGCGTCGCCTTATGTGGGGCTATGTGGGGATCGAGCGAAGCAACGAACGACTGGCCACGGCCGCTCCAAGGCTGGCCCTGATCAAGCAGGAGGTCGATCGCTTCTACCGTCGCTATGCGGTGGACACCGACCTTTTGGAGCTTAGAAACTTAACGCTGATTGCCGAATTGATTCTTCGCCTGGCCACAGAAAGAAAGGAGAGTCGTGGGTTAAACTACAACCGTGATTACGAAGGTCCGGACAACGTCTTCTACAAGCGAGACTCCATTCTGGGCCGGGTTGGTGACGTCAGTTGGGGAACGACGATTCCCGACCTGACCTCGACCACGGAAGGAACATGAGCGAAGAAGTAAAAACCTTCGACGAAGTCGTTGAAAGCATTTTGAATAATGATTCCCGGTACTCACGGGAAGCCTACGTCTTTGTGCAGCTGGCCTTGGACTTTTACCGCGAGAAGATTGGTAAAGACGAAACCCTGACCCACATTACCGGCCCCGAGCTGCTTTCCGGTGTTCGAGGTTTAGCCTATGAGCAATACGGACCTCTAGCGCGAACGGTTTTGAATCACTGGGGGCTCAAGCGCGGGGAAGATGTGGGAGAGGTTGTTTACAACCTCATTGAGTACAAATTAATGAGCCAGTCCGAGAACGATCTCAAAGAAGACTTTCACGGAGTGATGTTCTTCGATGACTCTATGGATCAAGATTACAAGTGGTAGGAGATTATTGTGTCCGAAGATCCCTTTGAAAAACGCTGGGGCGACTTTAGAGATTTAGTGACTCATATGTTCCATGAGTCCTCCCATCCGCGCACGGATAACGAAGTTGTTTGGTACCCTGCAACCGATG
>JABDJR010000610.1 GCA_013003415.1 Candidatus Eiseniibacteriota bacterium
ACACTGGATAACGTCGACATTGATGAGTTCGACATGATTGCTCTTCCCGGGGGCGGCCCGGGGGCCGAGAATCTAAAGAATGATTCTCGCATTGGGGCCATCTTGCAGACTTATGCCATGCAGGAAAAGTGGATCGCAGCCATTTGTGCGGCCCCCAAGGTGCTGGCCGCGGCGGGAATTCTCGATGGGAAGAAGGCCACGAGCTACCCGGGTATTCTCGAAGCCGAAGATCTTCCAACCACGGAGCTTACCCAGAATCCGGTCCAGGTCGATGGCAAGGTGATTACCTCCCGCGGGCCAGGAACGGCCATGGACTTTGCCCTAACTCTGATTGAGGTTCTTGCCGGCTCTGAAAAACGAACCGAAGTCGAGACCCCGCTTCAGAGGCCAGTGGCCTAACCCAGGTTTTCCTCGATCGGATAGCTTGAGCGGGGTGCCAATTTGGTGCCCCTCCCTGATTCTCAATCGTTGTCTCCCGCCCTCTATCTGCCGTATATTCTATGGCTTATGTTTTCACCCGAGGATGCCTCGCGAGAGGCGCAGTCTCGTCTTCAACAGGTACTTCATCGCATTCATTCTGCGGCCGAGGCTGCGGGCAGAGACCCGGCAGGCGTCAAGCTACTGGCGGTTTCCAAGGTCTTTCCGGCCGAGGCGGTGGTTCGCATGGCGCTGCTTGGGCAGACAAGGTTTGGCGAGAATCGGGTTCAAGAAGCGGTTCGAAAGATTCCCGAGGTTCATTCCCAATGGGATGGGACGCTGCTGGAATGGCGTTTGATCGGGCACCTTCAACGGAATAAGGCCAAAGCTGCTCTCGATGTGTTTACTCACATCGACTCGCTGGACTCGGTGAGGCTAGCTGAGGCACTCGACGCCGAACTGGAAAAGAGAGAAACGAGCCTTCCCGTGCTCCTGCAGTTCAACTGTTCGGGGGAGACAAGTAAGGGTGGGTTTGAACCCGAGAATTGGGAAGAAGCGGCGGAAGCGGTGGCTACTAAGTCATCTCTTCGAGTCACCGGGCTCATGACCATCGGTGCCAATACGGGAGACCCCGAAGACGCTCGAGATGCATTTAGAAAACTGGTTGAGATTCAGGACCGGCTCCAACAAAAGTGGGGTAGACGGCTACCAGATCTTTCCATGGGGATGAGTGGCGACTTAGAGATTGCGGTTGAAGAAGGTTCAACCATGGTGCGCGTAGGTACCGCCCTTTTTGGGGCGAGGGAGAAGAAAGTATGAGTGAGAAGAAACTACCCGAGCGGATTGCCGAAGCGCGCAGCTATATAGAGAGCAAGACGAAGGTCAAGCCTCGCGTAGGTCTTATCCTTGGCACGGGTTTGGGCGATGTTTCCGACGCGGTCAAAGACGCGATCAAGATTCCTTACTCCGAAGTTCCTGGCTTCGCAAGCTCAACCGCGGAGAGTCATGCCGGTGAATTGTTGCTTGGGCACATGAAGGATACGCCGGTGGTCATGATGAACGGTCGCGTTCATTTCTATGAAGGCTACTCCATGGAGCAGGTGACCTTTCCCATTCGGGTCATGCGCGCTCTAGGAGTTACGCACTTGGTGGTTTCCAATGCGGTTGGCGGCATGAATCCTCTCTTCAAGCCCGGCGACATCATGGCGGTCACGGATCACATCAATCTTATGGGCGACAATCCGCTCATTGGCCCCAACTACGACGAGCTTGGTCCACGCTTTCCGGATATGAGTGAACCCTACGATACGGAACTCCTTGAGTTGGCCGAGCAGGTTGCTTTGGAAGAGAAAATCCCGCTCAAGCAGGGTGTGTTTGTGGCCGTAGCCGGCCCGAACCTCGAGACCCGAGCGGAGTACCGCATGCTCCGTGCCATGGGAGCGGATGTGGTGGGAATGAGTTTGATTCCCGAAAACATCGTTGCCGTTCATGGAGGCATGAAAGTACTGGCGCTTTCGGTCATTACCGACGCCTGCTTCCCGGATGCCCTGGAGCCCGTAGACATTAAGAAAATCCTCGCCGTGGCGGCGGGGGCAGAGCCTTCGGTTAAGAAACTTCTGACTCGCATATTGGAGAGACTCTAGGTGGCAACGAAAACGGATCAGCGCTTCCCCAAGTTTGATACAGGAATCCATCAGGCGGCTGGGGAGGAGACCATTCTCAAGTTCTGGGCCGAGAAAAACATCTTCGAACGGACCACCAGCGAGCGCCCCGAGGCCGAGAGCTTCGTGTTCTACGAGGGGCCCCCAACCACGAACGGTCGTCCGGGCGTGCACCATGTGCTGTCGCGCACGGTGAAAGACTTGGTGTGTCGTTTTTGGACCATGCAAGGGTACCGTGTGAATCGCAAAGGCGGTTGGGATACCCACGGACTACCTGTTGAGATTGAGGTCGAGAAGCAGCTTGGAATTTCGGGTAAGCCTGAGATTGAAAAGTACGGGGTCGCCGAGTTCAACGCGCGCTGCCGCTCCAGCGTGTTCAAGTACCGAGAAGAGTGGAACAAGATCACGGAGCGCATCGGGTTTTGGCTGGATCTCGAGAACCCCTACATCACCTTAGAGAACGACTACATCGAAACCGTTTGGTATCTCCTGAAACGTTTTTGGGACAAAGGGTTGGTCTACGCCGGCTTCAAGGTGCTTCCCTATTGCCCGCGTTGTGGAACCGCTCTGAGCGATCACGAAGTCTCGCAGGGCTACAAAGAAGTCACCGAGCCATCCATCTACGCAAAGTTCAAGGTGAAGGGTCAAGAAGACACCTTCATTCTGGCCTGGACCACCACGCCGTGGACGCTTCCGGGAAACGTTGCCCTTGCCGTGGGCGACGACATTGACTACGTAAAGGTGAAGCAAGAAAACGAGTTCTACTACTTGGCCAAGGCCAGGGTAGAAATTCTCGAGGGCGAATACGAGGTTGTCGAGACCGTGAAGGGGCGAGACTTGGTGGGGATCGAGTATGAGCCTCTTCTAGCGGGGCTCGACATTGCCGCTCTCACCGGTCAGAAAGCTTACTTTGTTGCGGCCGCAGACTTTGTCACCACCGAAGATGGAACCGGAGTGGTTCACACCGCAGTCATGTACGGTGCCGACGACTACGCACTTGGAGAAACTCTAGGT
>JABDJR010000363.1 GCA_013003415.1 Candidatus Eiseniibacteriota bacterium
GGGTAACAGCGAGAAATGCGTCGTGTGTTTCTCAGGTCCGGGAGGCCCCACATGATCATCTCTACCATAGCTAAATGTCACATTTCTGCCACACTTCCGCGCTATGCTTTCGGTTGAGGAAACTATGAAAAGCAGCACTGTCCTTATCGTTGAAGACGATCTCAAGATTGCGACGCTCGTGGCTAAAAACCTTGAGGCGGTGGGGCTTGTGTGCCATCAGGTACACGATGGCAACGAAGTTCTAAGCGCCATCGACAAAAGAAACCCCGATCTTCTTGTTCTCGATGTGATGCTTCCCGGCATCGACGGAATCGAGGTGACCCGTCGCCTTCGGCGTGAATCCGAAATCCCAATCCTCATGTTAACTGCCCGCTCCAGCGACAGCGACAAGGTGTTGGGTTTTGAAATGGGCGCCGCCGACTACCTTACAAAACCCTTTAGCACACGCGAGTTGGTTGCCCGGGTGCGTGCGCTGCTCAGAAGAACAAAACCAAAAGACACCGCCAAAGAGATTCAGGCGGGCGAGCTGACGGTGGATCCAGGCTTGAGAGAAGCCCGCATGGCCAACGAAGCCATTGAGCTCACCACCTTGGAGTTTGATCTGCTCTACTTTCTTGTGCAGCGTCCTGGTCGTGTCTACACGCGCGATGCGTTGCTGGAACAGGTATGGGGTGAAGATCGCATTGTTGATACCCGTTCCATTGATAGTTTGATCAGCCGACTTCGACGGAAGCTCGAAAAGGATACGTCACACCCCCGGTATATCCAGACCGTGTGGGGCGCCGGCTATCGTTTCGCAAAGCAGAGCCCATGAGTCGCCTTCCCGGTTTCCCCAGTCTGTTTTGGACATTCGCAATTTCTTTTCTGATCGTCATTCTGGTGACGGGCGTCCTTCAGATTTTAGTGCCCGTGCTGTTCCTTAGGCCCGCCGTCGAGCGCTCTGTTCGAGCCGAGGCAACCACTCTGGCTCAAGCTTCTGCGAGAAACATTGGGGAAGCCTGGACTCAGGATCCCAACGCAGACATTCGGAATGAACTCAGGCACCAAGTCAAAGATACCCGCGTGTTTTTCTTGCTCGAAGATGTCGATGATCGTCTTCAGGGGTTTCGAGCTCCAACACCATGGGACCGCAAAGGACGCCCTCCTATGCGGAAAGGGCGTTTGGGTGAGGGGCGCCGCGGTTCGGGCGGTCCGAGTCCAGGCGGACCGGGCGCGGTGCCTCCTCTTGGCGCCGATGGAAGACCGGATTTCGAGACCCTCAGAGAGAGGTTCACCGAAGTAGCCCGCGTGCCGGTGATGGTGGAGGGAACAACTGTGGCCGAACTGGTTGGCTATGCAGCTCTCTCGGGGCGCGGCTGGCTTCCTCCGGAAGTGCGGCGTAGTCGGGGGCTTGTGCTTCCCCTCGTGCTTCTGGTTTCTGCCCTTGGTGGACTGCTTTTGTTTCGGAGGTTCTTGAGTCGTTTGAAACGGCTAGAGAATCAAGCCATGTTGGTGAGTCAGGGGGATCTCACGGCCAGGATTCCGAAACCGTCGAGAGATGAAATTGGTCGCGTCGCAGAAAGCATGAATCTCATGACAGAAAACTTAGAGTCCGCTCGCGCGAAGATCGAAAGCCATCAGAAGCAACGACAACAACTCATTGCGGACATCTCTCATGAGCTAGCCACTCCCTTAACGTCTATTCGCGGGTATGCGGAAACCCTGTCCAATCCCGAAGTTCAGTTGAATGCAGACGAGCGGGAACAATACCTTCAGTACATTCTTCACGAATCGGGCAGAATGGACGGCCTGATCAAGGACATGCTGGAACTCAGTCGCGTGGAATCAGGAAATCTTGAACTCGATTTTGAAAAGCTCGATCTTACGAGTTTGCTGAAACACACCGTAGAGCGCTTCCAACCAAAGTTTCGAGAGGCGGGCCTCACCCTTCGGTTCGAAAACGGAAGAGAAGGGTTTGTTCAGGCCGATGGCCGACGCTTGGAGCAGGTGTTCGATAATCTTCTGGTCAACGCGACCCGCTACGTGCCCTCGGGAGGTAGGGTGGTTGTTTCCTTAGAAGACGAAGGGCAAAACGGATGGCTCGTCACCATTCAGGACGATGGTCCGGGCTTTCCGGGTCAGGATTTGGATCAGGTCTTCGATCGGTTCTATCAAGGGGATGCTTCCCGTGGTGGAGAGGGATCGGGCCTGGGGCTGGCCATTGTTCAGCAAATTATTCGTGCTCACCGGGGAACGGTTCAAGCGCAGAACCTTTCTTCGGGCGGAGCCTCCATCCTAATCTCCATCCCCAAAGCAACTTAGAAGCTTCCTTCATTTGCCGAACCTCTGACACATTTCTGCAACATCTTCGGAGTACTACTTACTAGGTACCACAGCGGTACTGGTTTGAACGAAGCCCAATTGGTGGGGAAGATGAAGAGGATAGAGCAATGAAAAAGCAATGGACGAGACATGGTGTTGTGGCCGTTTTGGCAATGGGCCTAATGGGGTCGATGTACGGATGCAGTGAGGAAGACAACGGTGCGGCCGGTTTGGCGGGACCAGACGGAACCACAATTGCAGCCGTTGCAGTGCCGACTCTTGCGGAGATTCAATCCGCTGTCGATCTTGAAACGGTTCAAGTTCCTCCCATGGAAAATAACTTAGGGCATTGGCGCGAGCGCAATGGTCGTCAGAATCTGGAAGAACCAGCTCCGATTACCTTCCTACGAGAAAGCGGATCGGTCCTCTCCTCAGATCAGATGGTTCTTCTTATCAACACGGTGGCGGATCGTTACGACGCCGCTATTTCCAGTCGAGTTGAAAACGGCGAAGGCCGCCCCGGATTTCGGGGACGTGGACGGGGTAATCGCTCCGGCCAAGGGCAAGGTCAGTTCCAGCGAGGTGGCGGCAATGGCAAACGTGGAGGTTTGTTTAGCGAACTCGATTTGAGCGAAGAGCAGCAAGAAGCCATGAAAGCGCTTCGTGAAGCCCAGCGCAATGAGCAAGGTGAAAGCATCCATGCCCAGTTGAAAGCGGGGACGATTTCAGCCGAGCAAGCCCGCGATCTCATGAAGGAAAAACGCTTGGCTCGAGAAGCAGCCCTTGCTGAGATTCTCGATGCTGACCAACTTGCAAAGCTCGAAGAGTTGCATCGTGCGAAAGAGATTGAAAGAGCGACGAAGAAGCTTGAGAACACAGGAGATTTCATGGACAAAAAGCTGGGTGTCCTGACCGACATTTTGCAGCTCACGGAGTCTCAGGTCAGTTCTGCTTCGGCCATCATGGAAACCGCCAAGACGGCGACCCAGGCCATGCTCAACACGATCATCGAGAGCGGTTTACCCAAGGAAGAAGCGTTCTATCAGGGCTATCAGATTCGCACCGAAGCCAAAGCGGCCCTGGAAGGCATTCTCACCGAGGATCAGCTTGAGGTGTTTGCAACGCTCCAGGAGCGGATGCCAAAGAAGCGCGGTGGTAAGGGAGGTCGAGGCCGCTAGGGGAAGGCAAACATAGGCTTCAAGCTTGAAGCCCCGACTCAAAATTCGAAGTCGTCGATCCGTAACAAGAAACCGCGAGCCCGTTGCGGGATGGATCGGCGGCTTCGTCTTATGTTTTAAATCGAAGGAGCGATCCTGTTAGGAGGCGATTCTTTGAGAGCTTCGCAAGCTGCCGGGAGAGACGCCGAACATGCGCTTAAAGGCGCGACTAAAGGCAGCTTCGGACTGATAGCCAAGGCGATCTGCGAGTACAAACAACGAGTCGGAGGTTTCCAGGAGTTGCGTGCGTGCGAGTTGCATTCGCCACCGGGTAAGGTACCGCTTGGCCGACTCGCCCACGAGGGTGGTGAATCGCGCGGAGAAACCGGATCGGGACATGCCGACTTCTTTGGCCAAGGAGTCGACCGTCCACGGTTTTTCAGGCTCCCGATGCATTGCGGCGAGGGCGCGCCCGACTTGTTCGTCCCTCAGGGCCGCCAGCCAGCCTTGGTCTGTTTCGGGGGCAGCGTTGATCCATGATCGGATGGCTTGCACGACGAGAATATCCGAGAGGTGAGTCATGACGGTTTCGCCTCCCGGCCGGAGCGTTCTTGCTTCTCTGGAGATAAAACGCAGGGTGCTTTGCAGCCACCCATCTTCATCGTCTTTCCAGCTGTCGATTCGCAGCACCTTAGGAAGTAGAGCCACAAGTTGCTGAGCGGCGAGATGATCGAATCGAACCACACCGCAGGTGAGGTTTGTGGCCGCGCCGCCTCCTCCGTAACGCATGACTTCGTAGCGTTCGCTGACCTTATCTACCGGGATGTCGAAGAGGGGTTTGTCCTCAAGGTTGGGTTCGCTACGAATAGAGTGGCCGTTGCCGTGAGGGACTAAGGCCAGGCTTCCCTGTTGCAGTAGTTGCGGTTCCTCGTCCGGCACGTGAAGCCAGCAGTGCCCATCGGTGACAATGTGAAACATCATGCAGTCCTCAAGCACGGGCATTTCTATCGCCCAGGGGGCACTCAGCTCGGATCGGCAATAGAGAGTTCCCTGGAGTCGAAGCAAATGTAGGGTTTCGCCCAGAGGGTCCGTGGAGCTGGGGATGGTGGTTGGATGCATGCTCATGGGGTAGATCCTATCCTCTGCATGATCAAAAATCTAGCAATTTGGACAAAATGCAATGTTTTATAGATTTGCGATGATTGTTTGACTTCTGATAGTGACAGATACTGGACTCAAGGGGGCAGGGCGCCCCTAGTTGAATGACCAAAGGAGTCAAAATCATGTCTACGTCACCCATTCTTATTGTTGGAAAGAACGCCAAAACCGGGTCCCGCGTGAACCAGCGGCTCATGGATTTAGGGATTCCCACCCGGGCCGTCTCTCGAAGCAGCAGCCCCGCCTTTGATTGGAATGATCCGACGACCTGGAGATCGGCCATGTCGGGAGCGAAACAAGCCTACGTGACCTACCAGCCGGACTTGGCCGTACCTCAGGCTGAAAAAACGATGAAGGAGTTTCTTGCGCTGGCGCTGGAGTTGGGACTCGAGCATGTCGTTCTTCTATCCGATCGTGGAGAACCTGGTGC
>JABDJR010000365.1 GCA_013003415.1 Candidatus Eiseniibacteriota bacterium
GACCATCACTTCGTTCCTGCAAGGGGGCCCCGAGGCTCAGATGCATATTAAGTCTCTACTGAAGCGCACCGCCAACCTCTCGCCCATCGAGGCTCAACCTCCCACGGCCGAAGCCATCGCCAAGGCAAGAGCCTCTGAAGAGGGTCAAGGGGGTATGCGATCCTTCCTAGAGAGAAAACCTAAACCCTGGTTGTCCGATGATTCGTAAAGTTCTTGTGGCCAATCGAGGCGAAATCGCCGTTCGCGTCATGCGCTCTCTCAAGGAGCTCGGTGTGGCATCGGTTGCGGTAGCTTCAGAAGCTGACATCAACGCACCTCACGCCCTGGCTGCAGATGAGTGCGTCATCCTTGGCCCCGCTCCCGCCAGCGAAAGCTATCTCAACACCAAAGCCCTTTTAAAGGCTGCCAAAGACACCGGGTGCGATGCCTTGCACCCCGGCTATGGGTTTGTTTCTGAGAACGCTTCTTTTACGGAAGAGTGCGAGAAACATGGCATTGTGTTTATTGGACCTTCCGCAGAATCCATGCGTGTGATGGGATCCAAAACCGCGAGCCGTGCCGCCATGACCGACGCGGGAGTTCCGGTTGTCCCCGGTTTTCACTCGGAGAAGGGCTCCGACGATGAGCTTTTCGAAAAAGCGAAGGAAATCGGTTGGCCCATCCTGCTTAAGGCCTCGGCCGGTGGCGGGGGTAAGGGCATGCGTGTGGTGGACAAACCTGACGCTTTTGCGAGTTCCCTTGAGCTCTGTCGTAGCGAAGCCAAAGTCTCCTTTGGCGATGACACCGTCTATCTTGAAAAGTACGTCACCAATCCCCGACATGTTGAGATTCAAGTTTTTGGAGACTTTGAAGGAAACATCTTCGCTCTCGGCGAGCGGGAATGCAGCGTGCAGCGTCGGCATCAGAAAATTATTGAAGAGTCTCCCTCACCTGCGGTCGATGCGAATCTTCGGAAACGCATGTCCGCCGCAGCCGTCGAGGCGGCCAAAGCGGTTGCTTACAAGAATGCAGGCACGGTGGAGTTTCTTCTTGATGAAGACGGTTCCTTTTACTTCCTGGAAATGAACACCCGCCTTCAGGTGGAACATCCGGTTACTGAGATGGTCTATGGCGTCGACCTGGTTGCGGCACAAGTTCTCACCGCCTCCGGCAAACCGCTTACTTTTGATCCCAAAACGCTGGCTCCCCGGGGGCACGCCATCGAAGCTCGAGTCTATGCCGAAGACCCGGCGGTCGGGTTCCTTCCGCAATCGGGAACAGTTGCTCTGCTTCGCGAACCTATGATCCCGGGATTGCGCATCGATTCGGGTGTAGCCGAAGGCAGTGAGGTGGGAGTCTATTACGACCCCATGCTGGCAAAGATCATCGCCTGGGCCGAAACGCGAGAAGCTGCCACCGCAAGATTAAGAGCCGCTCTTGAACAGTACGTATTGCTGGGCGTCCAAACCAACGTCAACTTTTTAATCGATGTTCTAGGGCACCCTACTTGGGAGTCAGGAAAACTCACTACCGGGTTTCTCGGCCAGGCCTTCGATCCGTGGACCCCTCCCGAGCTTCCTCTCGAGGCACTCGCCCTTGCCGGTCATGCCCCCAGCCAGAAGTCCAGCACGCATGAGAACAGATCTTCTACCCAATTACCTACACCGTGGCAGGAGTGGGGAGCCTGGCGCTCTCTGACGGAAAACTAATGGCTAAGAAGTTTCGTTATCGCGATCAAGAGTTCTCCATCGAGAAAGACAAATCAGGCGACTGGGTCAATCCGGAAACCGATGGTCCCTCTGTCTCCATCACTCGAACCCCCGGTGGTTCCTTGCGCGCCAAGAGCGATCACGCAGACCTTCCGGCCTATGCCATCGCCTCTGCCGATCAAGTGTGGGTTCACGTAAAGGGACGAGCCTATGTGCTCGAACCCGTCCAAAAGAGTCGACGACGAGGGAAAGCACCTGGTGGCGGTTTGACCGCCCCCATGCCGGGACAGGTCATGCGACATCTGGTAAACGTGGGCGATAAAGTTGAGGAGGGCGAAGCCCTTCTCGTGATCGAAGCTATGAAAATGCAGCTTGAGATAAAGGCTCCACATAGCGGCACCCTCACCCGCTTTCTTGCGGAACCCGGCGAAACCGTTCCTGCCGGAACGGCTCTCGCGGAGGTTGCCCCCGAGTGAGCTACCCTCAGGAAGTCACCATCGTTGAGGTTGGTCCTCGAGACGGCTTGCAGAGCCAACCCAAGGTGTTGCCTGCGGAAGACATCATTGAGTTCGTCAACCGCCTATCCGACGCCGGGCTCACCAACATTGAAGTGGGCGCATTCGTAAATCCGAAACGCGTCCCGCAAATGGCGGCAAGTGAAGCCGTGTTTCGGGGAATCAAGAAAGCCAAGCAAACGCGCTACCCCGTCCTAGTCCCAAATCTTAAAGGGCTTGAGAGGGCCTTGTCGGTAGGCGCCAAGGAGATCGCTTTATTCACCGCCGCCTCCGAAACCTTCAATCAGAAGAACACCAATGCCTCCATCGCGGAGTCCATCTCCCGATTTAAGGAAGTAACCGAGCTTGCTCACCAAGAAAAGCTATGGATCCGCGGCTACATCTCAACGTGCTTCGGCTGCCCCTTCGAGGGCGCGGTGCAACCGGAAAAGGTTTTGGAGGTCTCAAACCGTCTGCTCGATTTGGGTGTAGATGAACTTTCGATTGGCGACACCATTGGCGTTGCCACCCCCAAACATATTGAGGATGTCTTCCATTTGCTCTTGGAATCCATCCCTCCGTCAAAGCTGGCGCTTCACGCTCACGACACTCGGGGAACCGCCTTGGCAAACTGCCTTCGTGCCCTTCAGCTAGGCATCCACATTTTCGACACCTCCGCCGGCGGTGTGGGCGGATGTCCTTTTGCGCCGGGAGCCACGGGCAACTTAGCCACTGAAGATCTCGTCTACATGCTGGATGGGCTTGGAATTGAGCATGGAGTCAGCTTAAACGCCCTTGTTTACGCTTCTGCTTTTCTAGAATCGCGACTTGGCGCATTGCCCGGCCGCGCTTACGGCGCTCTGAAGAAAAACGAGGCCGACGGAGGCCATCTATGATCTTCGAAGGAACCGAGAAAAAGTTCGAGCTTCTAATCAAGCCCGGCACTTACTCTTTCCGCGACTTACCAAGAGTCTTTTGGGATCGTGTTGTGGCCGCAGCCAAGGCCGAAATCCTCTCGCAAATCGAAAACGATCACTGCCAAGCGTTTCTTCTCTCCGAGTCAAGCCTGTTCGTCTATGACGATCGCGTGGTGATGATTACTTGCGGAAAAACTCAACTCGTCAATTCCGTCGAACTCATCATGAGTGAGCTCCCTAGCCTCGAAATAGATTCCTTCATTTTTGAACGGAAGAACGAGAACTTTCCCAGCCTGCAACCCACATCGTTTTCGGATGACGTAGAGCGCCTCAAATCTCTTTTCGCCGGGCGCGCCGTCTATTTTGGAGCTCTCGACGGCCATCACCTCTCTGTTTTCCATATTGACCAGCCCTTTGCCGTCAGCGCGGAAGACATCACCACTGAAATTCTTATGTACGACCTAGCTCCCGCAGTGCGAGAGCTGTTTGCTACAAACGATGCTGATGCCATTCGAAAGCTTGCCCACTCGCTGCTTTCACCCGAGGCCATCATCGACGAGTTTTTCTTCGAACCCATGGGCTACTCCATGAATGCGCTTTGGGGAGACACGTACTATACGATCCACGTAACTCCTAATGATGAAGGCTCTTACGGGAGCTTCGAGACGAACCACACGTTCGATCCCACAAGCTTCGAGACCATTCTCTCGAAGGTAAGCCGCGCGTTCCTTCCTTCACGACTCGACGTGGTGTCCTTTCAAGTTAGCGCCAGAGAACGTCTTCAACTTGACCATTTCGTCCTCAGCGGCAAAGAACAACGCGATCTGTCTTGTGGTTACCAAGTTGAGTTTGCCCACTTCCAACGAGAAGCCCAAAGCACCGAGATCTAGTCTCGGTATAGGAGCAAGAACCCGATGTCCGATGACATGACCCTTCCCGGAGAAATGGATCTCTGGGTTGAAGAGCGATTCCGCAACATCTATGGCTTACGCTTTCGCGTCACTGAAGTGCTCTATTCCAAGCAATCCGAGTTCCAGAAAGTTGAGGTCGTCAATACGGCGGGCTTTGGGAAGATGCTCTTCAATGATGGCGCCGTCATGCTCTCAGAGCGGGACGAGTTTATCTATCATGAGATGATTGCTCATGTTCCTCTATTCGCGCACCCTGATCCAAAGAGCGTGCTGATTATTGGCGGAGGAGACGGGGGAACCGCACGCGAGGTTTTGCGCCACGGCTCTGTGGAGCACTGCACCATGGTCGAAATCGACGGGGCGGTGGTCGAAGC
>JABDJR010000374.1 GCA_013003415.1 Candidatus Eiseniibacteriota bacterium
AACTTTAGCAGACCGCTTCCTGGTTTGGACCCCTCTTGGGCTCCGCCAATTGGGCCAATAAAGCTAGGGATTGTCAGGTGATTTATGTCAATTTGGTTATTCTGACTGACAATATTCTCCTTTATACTGCTCAAATCTGCAAGTGAGAGGAGAATTGGCATGATTCGCCTGCCAATGACAGAAATCGATCGTACCAAACCGGGCCCCCTCTTTCTCAAGGTGAAGGAGGAGATTCTTCGTCAGATTCGTCTGGGAGGATTGCGCCCCGGTGACCGTTTACCCCCCACACGCCAACTCGCAACCGAGTTGGGATTGAATCGCGGCACGGTGAGCGTGGCCTATGAACAACTTGTCGACGAGGGCGTTCTGGAAAGCCATGTGGGTCGGGGAACCTATGTCGCCACGGAGCTCACCATGGACGCGCTTGGGATCAGCAACGGCGCTTCCTCCGAATACAAGTGGGTCGACCACTTTGCTGGAATCGATCCGCCACCACCCAACCTGTATCCTCAAGTGAATGGCAACCTGATTCCGTTCCACCGGAACGTGCCCGATGAAGCCCTGTTCCCCATCGATACGTTTCGAGTTTCGCTCGATGAGTCCTTGTCGATTGAAGGGGAGCGGCTCCTAAGCTACGCGCCCAAAGCCGGGCACCCGAAGTTTGTCAGCTTTCTCATCGACTATCTTGCCGAGAACCGCCTCGGGGGCGTTTCCCAGAACGAAGTTCTGGTCGTGAACGGTTCGCAACAAGCTCTCGATCTCATCGGCCGAGCTTTCTTGCGACCTGGCGACACGGTGGTGGTTGAGAACCCGTCATATTCCGGAGCCTTGGAATTGTTCCGAAGCTTTGGAGCGCGCATCATCGGCGTGGACATGGATGAGTTTGGTTTACGGATCGACGAGGCCGAGAAGATTCTGGCGCGGGAGCGCCCCAAGTTCATTTACACCATGCCTACTTTTCAGAACCCTACGGGTCGTAACTTAGCTTCGGCACGCAGGGAGCAATTGGTCCGACTTGCCGCGCGGTACGAGGTTCCCGTCATTGAAGACGACTTCGATGGGGAACTGTTCTACGACAATCCGCCGCCGCCCACCCTGAAGAGCCTTCCCGGGAATCAGGGGGTGATCTACATCGGGACCCCAAGCAAGATGCTGTTTCCGGGGCTGCGCATTGGCTGGATCGTGGCCGAAGATGCGGTGGTTGAGCATTTGGGTCGGGTAAAGCAAATCGCCGACCTTTCCAGCTCCCAGCTTTTGCAGGCCGCGTTCGCCCGTTTCGCGCAAAGCGGAGCTCTTTCCAAGCACAAAGACCGAGTGCGGCGAGCCTACAAAGAGCGCCGCGATCAGTTGCTTCAATCTTTAGAGAAACGCATGCCCGAAGGATGTAGCTGGTCTCGTCCGGGTGGAGGCATGTCGTTGCTCGTGAGCCTGCCGTCGCATTTAAGGGCAGATCGTGTTTTAGAAATCACAGCCGACCAGGGAGTGTTGTTCTCCCCGGGGAGCTGGTTCTTTGTGAACCGTGGACATCATCATCTTCGTCTCTGCTTCGGGTCTGTACCCGTTGAACAAATTGATACTGGAGTGAAGGTGTTGGCCGACGCGGTTAAACGAGAGTTGCGGGACCGAAGAGCGGTGGCTCTTGGGAAACCGTCTTCCTTACCGCAAGTGTAATAGAGGAGATCGAAAAATGAGTGAATATACCCTTCGACTGAAGACCGGATTAGCGGAGATGTTTAAAGGTGGTGTCATCATGGATGTCACCGACGCCGAACAAGCGAAAATCGCCGAAGACGCGGGCGCGGTTGCGGTCATGGCTTTGGAACGTGTTCCCGCCGACATTCGTCGGGAAGGCGGCGTGGTTCGGATGTCCGCCGTCGAAAAGATTGAAGAAATCATGAAGACGGTCTCCATTCCCGTCATGGCTAAGTGTCGTATTGGCCACTTCGCGGAAGCTCAAATGCTCGAGGCCATGGGTGTGGACTATATCGACGAGAGTGAAGTGCTCACTCCGGCGGATAACGAGTTCCACGTCGACAAGTTTGCTTTTAAGACGCCTTTTGTTTGTGGCTGCCGCAATCTTGGGGAAGCTCTTCGTCGCGTGGGTGAAGGGGCGGCCATGATTCGCTCCAAGGGTGAAGCGGGTACCGGCGATATCGTTCAGGCGGTGTTCCACCTGCGTTCCACGCTTGGGCAAATCAAGAAGCTCACCGCCATGCCCGAAGAAGAGCTGATGAACGAAGCCAAGGAACTGGGCGCGCCTTACGAACTCGTGCGTTGGGTCGCCAAGGAAGGCCGCCTTCCCGTGCCCTTGTTCTGTGCCGGTGGCGTTGCCACTCCCGCCGATGCTTC
>JABDJR010000432.1 GCA_013003415.1 Candidatus Eiseniibacteriota bacterium
CCCAAGGAGAACCCGTTTCGCTAGGGTCTAGGCAATTTCCACCGGTTGAACTAGGTAGTACCATGGAGTGGCTAGTGCCGGCGGAAGCGCAATCGATTTACTTTCTGGTTGAGCGCCCTGCCGATGAGAAACGCGGAAGGCATTGGCGTAGCGGCCATCAACAACTCTTCGGCCCCTACAGCTCATCGGAATTGCCCACCGAAATCTTTTTGGATTGACGCAGTCAGGAAATCACCCCATGACAGACTATCTGAGTTTTAAAACGGATCTCACGAATCCGGAAGTCGCAGACACGGTCGATGACTTTCCCTACTGGTCTTCGATGTTTGGTCAGCTCTTGTTTCGACACCTACGCCTCCGTCCGGGTCTGCGGGCCCTGGATATTGGCTGTGGGACCGGTTTTCCGCTCTTAGAACTTGCTGATCGTCTGGGTCCGTCCTCTGAAGTTTTTGGCGTCGACGCTTGGGACCATGCGGTTGCGCGGGCCCGACTGAAGGCTCGAGTTCGCGGAAACGAAAACGTGAGGGTGAAGCTCGGCGATGCCTCGGAGCTGCCCTTTGAGGACGGCTACTTTGATCTAATTGTCTCCAACCTGGGCCTGAACAATTTCGAAGCCCCGGCAAAGGTCATGGCCGAATGCCGACGCGTCTGCAAGCCGGGTGCGCGGCTTGCGTTGACCACGAATCTTGTCGGTCATATGAGTGAGTTCTATCAAACCTATGAGGCATCCCTCAGGGCGACGGGTCTCGATCATCTTGTGGGCAAACTTCAGAGTCACGTAGATCACCGGGCTACTCAAAAAGGTTTACACAGCCTTTACGAGGGAGCGGGTTTTGAAATCACCAAGTTCCACACGGAGACGTTTACACTTCGCTACGCGGACGGCAGTGCCTTTTTACACGCTTACTTAAGTCGGTTGGGATTTCTGGATGGCTGGCGAGGGGTACTAGAGAATGGCGATCAGGAAGCTTCGGTTTTCAGAGAGCTTGAGAGCCGTCTGAATCAAGCGGCGGGTGAAAGTGGGGAAGGGCTGCCTCTTTCCATTCCAGCCGCCTATGTTGAGGGTAGGAGCCCCACTTCGTGAAACCTAGAATGAACTCGCTCGTTCTCATTATCTTTCTAAACCTGTTCCTGAGCCTCTCATCTTGCACAGCCCAGGAAGACCGTGGAATCCACCAAGATGACCTTGCTATTCCTGCCGAAAACCTTCCGGAAGCCAAAACAGATCCCTGGGTAACCGAGTCTCAAGGCAACCAGATGAGTGGCGTTGTCCGCACGATTTTTCAAAGCACCGCCGGAGACTTCTGGTTTGGCACTCAAAGCGGACTCTTTCGACACAATGGAAAATCTCTGGTGAACTTCGATATTCGAGATAGCTATGGAGACACCGCGGTTCCGAGGGCCATCGCTGAGGACGAAAAGGGTAACGTTTGGTTTGGCACCGATGAGAGACTTACGCGCTACGATGGGGAGTATTTTAAGACCTACACCAAAGAAGATGGCTTGATCGGTGGCAACATCTGGGGCTTGTTTGTTGACAGCAAGGGGCTTCTTTGGATCTCGAGCTATGACGGTCTTTGCTATTTCGATGGGAAAGCTTTCACTCGGTTTGACGTCCCGCCCTCAACGAAGAAAGATCCCACCCGCGGGGTCTCGGGTCCCAATCTCGTGTGGGGATTCACCGAAGACAGCAAAGGCAACTTCTGGCTATCAACGGAAGGGAACCTATACCGCTACGACGGTACGGATCTGAAGAGGATCCCGATCATGGAAGAAGAGTCCGACACCTTTGTCTATGGAATTTTGGAAGATCTCCAAGGAAACTTTTGGTTTGGCACCAGCCAGAAGGGACTCATTCACTACGATGGGAAAACGTTCACCAACATCACACAACAGTATGGTTTGTCGGGCATTGAGCTGGGAGGTGGGTACGAGGATAGCCAAGGCAACATCTGGTTTGCGTCCGAGGGTGTTGGTGTGTATCGCTTTGATGGCTCCTCCTTCACGAGCTTCTCAGAGAGCGACGGACTCATCAGTCATGGGATTCATTGCGTCCTAGAAGACAGCCAGGGGCGGATTTGGTTTGGCGGCTGGGCCGGCGTTTCTCGCTACGATGGGGAATCCATGGTTAATGTCACTAGAGACGGTCCCTGGTAA
>JABDJR010000436.1 GCA_013003415.1 Candidatus Eiseniibacteriota bacterium
CGTCAAGATGTCATCGATTTAGTCCGCTCCGCTCAGCTGCAATGGCCAAGCCATCTGGAATGGCATCCCGATGTCTGGGATCGTTGGTCACGAAAGTTCGGCGTTGTTTCCGGACACAAGAGTTGGACAGAACTCCTCCCCGATCTTCTCAAATTTGAATCAACACACGAGAAGGCGGCGGAAGACCCCGAAACCCAGGAGCGGTTCCTAGAAGAGCGAAAAAAACGCCAGGACTCTGCCGAGCAACTGGCCCAGGTTATTCGCCAGATTCACGAAGCGGGTTTGGAGTGGAAGAAGTGTCGCACCGCTCAAGAGCACCGGCGTTGGCTGAATCGCATGGGGGCCAAATGGATTCGAGATTGGGATAGCAAATCCCCTCACATGCAAACCATTCGAAAACTGGTCAATGCATTAGAACCCCTTGATCAGCTCGTTCACGCAACCTCAGAAGCCGTGTCCGAAGACAAAGTCCCAGCCCGACGCGGAGCAAAGCTTTCGCACAAAGACGTGCTCCGATTCCTCGAACGTCGTTTTCGCGAAGAACCTATCTCCTGGGGCGATCATGGTGGTGTTGCCTTTCTCGACTTTATGCAAGCCCGAGGGCTCGTCTTCGACCACGTCTTTCTTTTGGGCTTCAATGCCGACCAGGTTCCACGCCCCGCCACCGAACACGTTTTTCTAAGCGACATGGTACGGCGAAAGTTACGAACCTTAACGAAACGTCCACTGTCCCTGGCTTCCGAGTCCATGGGTGAAGAGCAATTGCTTTTGGCGCAGGTCGTAGCCTCGGCCAAGCAGCACCTTTCTATCAACTGGCAGCGCGCGAATGAGCGCGGAACCGCCAAGGCGGTCTCGTTACAAATTGAAGAGTTTGCCTCGTTTCTTCCGCAAGGTGAACAGCCCCTTTCTCTCGACGAACGCATGCAGGCCCCTCCACCCTTTGGACCGGATCGCGTTCCCACCCACCCGGGACTAGCCGCTCTTCGGGCAGAAAAGCGTTGGGGAATGCTTTCCGAGCTTGAGCTGGCGCTCGCCTCTAGTTACTTGGCCAAAGGGCAAGGGGCACAGGCTTGCGCCCAAAGTTTTGCCCGATTGGAAGCTCCCGCGTTTACCCGCCAAGATCAATTTGCTTTTGTTGAGGCCATCGAATCGAGTACAGGAGATCGCCGCTACGATGGGGATCCTGGTCGCCCCATTGCAGAAGAGCCCCTGTATTCGGCATCGAGCCTGCAGCGATTGGCCAAATGTCCTCTGCAGTATTTCTTTCGAGATGTCCTTCACGTGCGCCCTCTCGACGACCCCGCAGAAGACCTCCGCCTTGATGCCCGCGAATTAGGCACCGCGGTGCACCTCATTCTTGAGCGCGTGTTTCAGGATCTAATTAAACCCGACTCCCAAATGGATCTCTTTTCCTCTGCCGGCCCTCTGGCCCTCACCTCCGAAACTTCGAAACGGGCAGAAAAGTCCTTGGAGCGACATTGGAATTCGGTGATGGAACCGCTAGGAAATCGAGTAAGAAAGCGCTATCCCGTCTTTTGGGACGCGGCCGCGAAAACGTGGAAAAAGGAACTGCGGGAGTTCGTCGCCAAAGACCTGAAGCGCCTTCATGAAATGGGGATGCGGCCGGAAGCGGTTGAGGCCAAGTTCGACACGAAACTCCATGTTCCGGGCAACCCCGCCTTCGACGTGCCCGCAACGACGATGCGAATTCGCGGAAGTTTAGACCGCCTGTCTCGAAAAGAATCCGGCGAATTACTGGTTAGCGATTACAAGACTGGTGGCAATCTAGACAACTGGATCATGCCAAAGAACTACTTGAACGGAAACTATCTCCAACTTCCAATCTATTGGATGGTGGCCGAGCAAATGACTGATGGCGCCCCCGTCGCCTCAGAACTTCTTGGCCTTGGTTTCAGTTTCTTACCCGATCAAGGTTTTGTTCGCAAAGGCGCTCACAGCCTGCCTAAAACGTTCTCGAAACATCGTCCTGGGCTAGAAGAGGCTCTGGCCGTTTTTGATTCACTCTATCGAAAAGGGCGCTTCCCTTTTCATGGCCCGGCCAGGCCTTGCAACTATTGCGAGTTCAAAGTGGCTTGTCGACGGCATCACATCCCAAGCAAAAATCGCGTCGAAGAACACCCGGAACACGAAAACTATTTTCTCAGCACGCAACGTCAGTCTAAGAAGCCAACCCTAGACGCTCTCGCCGGAGGCAAGCCATGACCGATGCCTTCCGCGATCAAGAAGCCCGAGTGCTTGCCGCAACTCATTTCGGGCAGAATCTAGTGGTCGAAGCCGGCGCAGGCACCGGGAAAACCAGCCTTCTGGTCGAGCGTGCCCTAAACCTCCACCTTTCGAGCACATGCAACCTTCGAGACCAGGTGATCATCACTTTCACCAACAAAGCTGCGGCGGAACTAAAGTTTCGGATCGCCAAAGCACTTTCCGAGATCACCGAAGCCCAAGACAGTCTCAAGACTTCTTTTTCTGAGGCCGGTCGTAGCTATCGTTGGCTTACCGAAGAGCAGGGCATCGATCCTGAAAAGCTGAAACCCCTCGCCCGCCAAGCCCTTCGAGAACTAGAGCAAACCAGCATCCAAACCATTCACGCCTATTGCTCTTCCATTCTCCGGCGTCACCCCATGGAAGCAAAACTCCCCCCGGACTATGTCCCGGACGAAGGAGAAGCAAGAAAGATCTTGCTTGAGGAGTTTTGGCCGGAGTTCATGGCAAACGAACTGGGAAAAGACGGCAAAAACCATGATCGTTGGTTTCAAATCCTTCAAGAGTTCCCTCAAGAAGAGGTGCAACACGTGGCTCGCGCCTTCGTGCAAACCCCTTTAGCCCTTAACATGCTGGTTCGAGAGGGGTACAAAACAATCGACCCCAAGGTGTTCTACGCCCAGGAGCACACTGCCTACCTGAACTGGCTCGAGGGTGCTCTTCCTGCTTTGACTGGCGAAAGCAAGCTCAAGGAAATGGTCGAGACCCAAATCCGAATGTTGAAGGTGTTGGAACACGGCGGATTATCCGCTCTCCAAAATTTTCCCGAAGACCAAGTTCGCCCCGGAACTTTCTGGAGCGTGTCCAAAATTTATGCGCTGCCCAAAGATCTTCAAAAAGATCCCGCTTGGGACGGGTTTCAAGATGAACTGAAAGTCATTCGTGATCACCTTAAGTTTTTGGCCAACAAACTGGATCCTCGTAACTTAGAAACTCTCATGAAAGGCATCGCAATTTTCGCGGATGCCTTCGACAAAGAGAGTGCTCGCATCGGAGCACCGGCCCTCGACGACCTTCTTTTACGAGCGCGCAATTTGCTTCAGGACCATCCAGATGTTCGGGACCAGGAAATGCAGCGTGCCAAAGCCATCTTGCTCGACGAGTTCCAAGATACGGACCCACTTCAATACGACATCGTCTTCTTGCTCGCGAGTGGCAAGGAATACGGAGACCTCATTCCGGGGAAGCTCTTTATCGTGGGCGATCCCAAGCAGTCGATCTATCGCTTCCGCGGAGCCGACATCAGAGCCTATCAACGTACAGTGGCTCATATTGTGGAGTGCGGGGGGCGCGCGCTTTCGCTTACAACAAACTTTCGCTCTTTGCCTGAGGTTCTTGCGCCCCTGAACAAGGTGTTTGGCCCCTGGATGGGCGACGACCCGGAGAGCCCCAACTACCAACCCTTAAACGCAGCGCGTAAGCCCAGCTCGGAATCGGCTGCGGTTGAGGTGTGGCATGTCGGTCTCTCTGGAGAGGCCTCAGTTCGCGAACGGCGAGAAGCCGAAGCCAAGGTGCTCGCCTCCTCCCTGGCCAAGTGGCAGCGCGAGGGCCGTTACGCCTTCCGCGACATGGCCATTCTTTTTCGCGCCTTGACCGAGGTTGCCATTTATACGCGAGCCCTTCGTGAAGAAGGCATCGACTACGTGGTGGACGGAGGAAAGATGTTCACCAACCGTCCCGAAGTTACCGAAGCCCTGACTCTGCTTCGAGCCTTGGCCAACCCCGCCGATCGTGTGGCCGCGCTGGGGGTGCTTCGCTGCTCGGTGGGAGGCGTCACCGATGGCGACCTTTACGCCTTTCGTCAGGCTGGAGGCAGTTTTATTTGGAGATCTGCCGAAGCCACCGAGGCCTATCGCGAGGAGCACCCTTCGGTGGTGCAGACTTTTGACTGGCTGCGCGAACTCGACAAGAAGACCAGGGACTTACCTATTGATCGTCGCATCTTGCAGATACTCACCGAAGGCGACTTCCCCATCCTCATGGCGAGTTACTTTGAAGGCGCCCAGCGGGTTGCTAACGTGAAGAAGCTTGCTTACCGAGCCGCCGACATGGCGCGCGAGCGCATGTTCTCTCTCGACGAAACCGTGCAAGCCTTAGAGCGCGAGTTTGGCGATGACTACAACGAAGGGGAAAGCCCCTTAGCCGACGAGGCCGCCGACTCGGTTCGGATTTTGTCGATTCACGCCGCCAAAGGGCTCGAGTTTCCTCTGGTTTGTTTGGCCGACCTCCGCCCAGATCAGCCTCGAGGAGCCTACGGAGCCAAAGTGCGCGTGGTGCATCACCAGGGTAAGGATTACCTTGGAGTGAGCAACCGAGGAAAACCGGATCTGCCAAGCCATATTGCCCAAAGGAAGACGCAGAGCAGGATGTGGCCGAAGGGAAGCGCCTGATGTATGTAGCGACCACCCGGGCGAAGGATCACTTGGTGGTGCTGCTAAACCAGAAACCGGAAAAGATTCCATTTCTCGCCGCAGCCCAACCCGAATGGGATCTCGCCGAGGGGGGCGATGTTGAGCCCGGGACCAACCTGGAACGCCATGGTGTACAACAAAGGTGGATCAACTACGACCCCGCGACGCGCGTCACCACCGAGTCCCTTTCAAATTTCGATGTTTCTCCGGTGTACCGCTATCGCGAAGCCAAGAAACAAGTGAGCCAGATCCCACGCTTGACGTTCCGCACGCCAAGCGAACACGAACAAGAGCAGGTCGAGCGAACCGGAAGCAAGACACGTCCCGAGCTGGCAAAGCGGGCCGGAGTGCTCGTACATGCAACCCTTGAGAGTTGGGACTATGCATCACCGGAAGACCTTCGCAAACAAAGCCTGCGCTTGCTGGATCAGGTTCGCATAAGCGCCATTCTGCGCGATGAATTGAAGAGCGAGGTGGATCGGATTCTGAGTGGGTTTTTGGAGTCCGACTTGCTTTCGCACTTGAGCCGGCAAAACATTCTCGGCCGCGAGGTTCCCCTCATCATGCAGGGAACCACGCCCGAAGAAACCGTGCACGGCTATATCGACTTGGTCTACGAAGACAAAGAGGGTTATGTGGTCGCCGATTTCAAGACCGACGACACCAACAACCCCAAAGAAACCGCGGAAGCGTATCGGAGTCAACTCACCGACTATGCTCATGCGCTCAAGAAGGCCCTGAAGCTCCCGGCCCTACCCCGGCGCGAGGTTCTTTTCCTCCGCACCGGTGAACGAATCCGCCTCTCCGGCTAGCAACTCGCCGACGAGTAAGGTATTTTTGTCTTCCCTCTCGCCACACCAGGAGAAGTCTATGGCGACCTATGAATTCCGCAGCCCCAAGTCCGAAGCCGAAGTCGATGGCATCAGTAACATCTTGGCCGAGGCGTTTGCCGCTCCCATGGATGCGCTTCAAGACCGCATTAAAGACTTGGGTAAAGAAAATGTCTGTGCCCTCTTCGATGGGCCGAAACCGGTGGGTGGCCTGTGGCTGATTCACAAGGGTCAGTGGTTTGGCGGCAACGCTGTCCCCATGGCGGGTGTAGGCGCGGTTGGAATCGCCACCGAAGCTCGCGGGCACGGCGCGGCCCACGCCCTGATGTCGAGTACCGTGAACATGCTTCACGATGAGGGCGTGGCCTTGTCGGCCCTATTCCCCGCCAGCCGTCGCCTGTACCAAAAGTCGGGATACGACTTAGCAGGCACTCGTTTTCAAATTGAAGCCCAAACCCGTGACTTGCGGCACAAGGCCGACCGAACTCTCACCGTTCGCAACGTCACTCAAGACGACCAGGCCCAGCTGCACGCAACCTACACCCGTATGGCGCGCAACTTCAACGGCTTGCTCGATCGACACGAGTTTCACTGGTCGCGCGTCTTCGAATTTAAGGGCGAGCCCGCTCGTGGTTACGGCATCTTTCGAGGCGACGAACTTGTGGCCTACACCTTCATCGTACACAGAAGCGCAGGACTTGCTGGCTACAACCTCTTCTTAACCGATCTCGTCTACACTGATCGACCTTCCGCCGAACGTCTTATTCGCCTTCTTGCGGACCATAGTTCCCTAGGACGCGAGGTCATGTGGTTTGGATCACCCACCGATCCCCTTCTGAGTCTTCTTCCAGAGAATCACTACAAGGTTACGCTGCACTTCGAGTGGATGATTCGCCTGACCCACGTTCAAAAAGCTTTGGAGTTGCGTGGATACCCTAAGGCATTGTCCCTAAGTCTCGACCTCGAAGTTGACGACGACATTATTGAAGGGAACAAGGGCCGCGTTCGGTTGGAGATTGAGGGAGGCAAAGCCAAGGTGTCACCGGGTGGGTCCGGCGATTTACGCATTCATGTGCGGCAACTGGCTTCCCTTTACTCAGGGTTCCGATCGCCGAAGGAACTTGCCATGATGGGCCTCATTGAAGGGGACGAAGCCTCTATGGACGCAGCCCGAGCCGCGTTTGCCGGGTCGCCTCCGTTCTTAGGAGATATGTTCTAAGGTCAGGTAGTCTTTAATGCGACTCTGAATCTGATCTCGAATCTCGCGAAATTTCTGGAGCGTGCTTGCTTCGTCGCCTTCAAAGTCGGCCGGGTCTTCAAAGGGCCAGTGAAGAACTTCACGAGCCCCGGGAAAGATGGGGCAGCTCTCCTTAGCGTTGTCACACACCGTAACCACGATATCGATCTTTTCCGTGAGGTATTGATCGAGGTGCTTGCTTTCGTTTTTCGAAATGTCGATACCGATTTCGCCCATGACTTCAATAGCCTTGGGATGCACGTAGCCGGACGGGGCTGAGCCCGCAGAATAGGCGGTCCAGGCTCCCTCGCCCAATTGGTTCCAAAAACCTTCGGCCATTTGGGACCGACATGAATTGCCTGTGCAAAGCACTAAGACTGTCTTTGTCATGGTAGGATCCATGCTCCTTGTAAGATTCAAAAACTTAACTTCTTTCAACCAGTATACCAACTATGAGCCGACGTTTTCTGATTCCCTCCGCCCCCGGCCTGCAGGATCTTCTTGCTGAAGAGCTCAAAGAGCTTGGCCTGAAACCTCGGATTGAGGCGTCTCGCGCCTGCGTTCTGGAAGGCGAGTGGGATACGGCGGCCCGCGTCCTCACTCACTCTCGCATTGCGGCCAGGGTGTTGGTTTCGGTGAAGCAATTCTCGGCTAAGAACCAGGCCATGCTTTACCACCAGGTCCGTCGCATTCCCTGGCCCGACCTGATTCCCCATCAGATGACCATTGCGGTCTTTGTGCAGGGCACCACCGACGGAACCGATTTCAAGCGGTCTTTCGCACCGCTCAAAATCAAAGACGCCATCGTAGATGAATACCGCAAATGGGGAGATGCGCGTCCCAACGTCGACCGAATCAACCCCGATGTCGAGATCAACGCCCACTTCTACGGCGGCCGCTGCGAAATCTCGGTCGACCTGAGTGGCATTCCCCTCCATCGTCGAGGCTATCGCGCCAAGGGTGGCGAAGCCCCTCTGCGAGAGAACCGTGCCGCAGCCCTCTTGCGATTGGCCGGATACGACGGTTCGCGTCCCCTTCGAGATCCCTTTTGCGGGAGCGGCACGATTCCCATTGAGGCGGCCTTGGTGGCCCGGAACATCGCTCCCGGTTTACTCCGACCGGTTGAAGAGTTCACGCTCCATCGCCTGATTGAGAAATCTCACCTCGCCCTTGAGGCGGCCCGCAAAGAGGCCAAGGCCCAGATCAGAGAAAGCGCAAGCTCTCCCATTGTTGGTTCCGACATCGACCCGAAAGCGATTCAGGTGGCGAAGCAGAATGCCGACCGCGCCGGACTGTCTCCGGAGGACATTCGCTTTGAAGTGAGAGACGCTCTGGATCTGCCCCCCGGGCCGGTCCAGATTGTTGCCAATCCTCCCTACGGAGAAAGGATTGGCGAGCAAGAGCAAGCGGCAAAGCAATTGGGCGATTTCGTTCATCAGCTCAAGCATCACAATCCGGGTTCCACTCTCACGCTTGTGGTTCCGAAGGGACCGGTGGAGCACGCCGTGGGCATGAAACCCGCGAGGCGCTTGTCCGTAGAAAGCGGCGATTTTCAACTCCGCTTCATGCACTGCGAAATCTTTGCCGGAAAAGCCCGCGAACAACGATCCTAGGGATGCCTGGATCTACTTCCTGGTTTACACTTTGAGCCTCTTGGGGATCCCGTCAAACCGTTCGTGAAGATTCGTTAAGAAGTGAGGCCGATTTGAAAACTCTGATGGACACCTTGGCATCCAGAGTATTCGGGCCTCTCGACCGTTGGCGGACCGGCGACCAAAGCTTTCGTTATGTAAGTGAAGTCGAAGCCTTCAATCAACTCCCCGCCGAAGCCATCCAGTCGCACACCCTCAATCGCATTCGGAAAATCTGTGCGGTTGCCAATGCGCAATGCCCCTTCTACACCGAGCGCTTCGCCAAAGCGGGTATTAAGAACCCCGAGCAAATCACTTTAGAACAGTTTGAAACACTTCCCTATCTCACTCGCGAAGACATTCGTACCCACGAGAACGCGTTGGTCAATCGCAGCATTGGCAAAGAAAACATGCGGGTTTCGGCCACCGGGGGGACCACCGATTCTCCAGTGCGGTTCTACATGGATTGGGACGCCTACTACCGAAGAAGGAGTGCCACCATTGCCTTCGACCGCTGGTTTGGCTACGAACCGGGAAAACGACTTGCCCTCCTTTGGGGGGCGGAGCGGGACTATCGTGATGTTGTGACACCGCGCAACAAACTTCGCAATAAGCTTGTGGATCGCCTCATTTTTCTTCCAGCTTCACCTCTCGACGACACCATCATGCGAGAGCACTACGAGACGCTTCGGGAGTTCCAACCCGTTTTGATTCAAGCCTACCCCACCCCGCTTGCCCTATTTGCCGCATTCCTAATTCGAAACAACCTCAAACTGACTGTGCCTGCTATCTCCACCACCGCGGAGCCACTGCTCTCCGACCACGCTGAAGTCATTGCCGAAGCCTTTGGTGTCACGCCTTTCGACTGGTACGGATCGCGCGAACTTGGCCGCATCGCCACTTCGGATCTTCACCACGACGGTCTTTACATCAATGCTTACCAGAACTACTTGGAGGCGATCCCGGCTGCTGGCGCAATCGAACCGGGACTTTCCAAGATCATCGCCACCGATCTTTGGAATGTAGGTTTCCCCCTCATCCGCTATGACGGTGGTGATATGGGGATCTTTGATTCAGAATCTGGGAAAGGCGGAATACACCTCCCCCGGTTAAGAAACGTGGCCGGGCGGGTAAGCGACGTCTTTGTGAATAGCAAGCGACAACAAATTGCGGGCGCATCTTTAACGAATCGCATTCTGACCGAGTCTTCGGAGATCGAACAGATTCAGATCGTTCAGAACGACTACCAAGAGTTCGTGATTCGCTTTGTTCCCGGGGTTGATTACAATGAGAATACGAACAAGAATCTGAAGCTCGTCTTGCTCGACTTCTTACACGATGACGCCAACGTCCAGTTTGAACCCATGGATGAGATCCCTCTGACCGCCTCAGGAAAGCGACGTCTTTCTCAGGTCAATTTCACGCCGGATATTTAGGAACTCTCATGATTTCGATACAAAACCTCATCAAGTCTTACGGTGACTTCAGAGCCGTGGACGACTTGTCCTTGCGCGTGGAGCCAGGTGAGATACTCGGGCTCGTAGGGCCGAACGGCGCCGGCAAGACCACCACCTTGCGCTGTCTCTCCGGGGTCATTCCTCCCGATTCCGGCGTGATTGAAATCGCAGGGCACTCTCTGAGCGACAATCCGGTGGCTGCCAAGTCAGGCTTAGCCTACGTCCCCGATGAGCCCCAGTTATTCGATCACCTTACTTCTTGGGACTACCTGATGGTGGTTGCTCGTCTCTATCAAGTTCCCGATGCCGAGCGTCGTGCGGAGGAGCTTTTAGAGAAGTTTGACCTCACCAACCGCCGGCTCGCTTTTCCGGCCGAACTGTCTCGAGGCATGAAGCAAAAACTCATGATCGTGGCCGCTTTGTTGCACGAGCCTAAAGCGATGGTCTTAGACGAACCTCTGACCGGGCTCGATCCCCGCGCCATGAGGCAAATGAAAGACACCGTGGTTGCCGCGGCCGAGCGTGGCGTGTCCATGATCGTCTCCTCGCACATGCTGCGACTGGTAGAGGAAGTCTGCCATCGCATCGCTATTATTCATCAGGGCCGAGTTGTTCTGGATGGTGCTTTAGATACGATTCGCTCCGGCCTTCCCGAACTCGATGAAGACGCCGATCTTGAGGAGGTTTTCCTTCGCGCCACCGAGGACAAAAACTAGCGTATGGAAGCCCTATTGCACCCGGCTCTGTTCCGACTTGTAATTCAGAGTTTTGTGGGACGCATTCGGCGTAGCCTTCGCCTGGCGAAGCAACCGAAGTACCTCTTTGGGGCCCTGGTCGGATTCGCCTATTTTGGTTCCCTTTTGATCAATCACATTCCTTTTAACCGGGGACCGAGTCGAGGGCTTGATGCCGCCGGCGACGATCTTTTCTTTGGCATTCAAGTCATGGCTGCCATTGCCATGGCGGTGTACTTAAGTTTCGCCTGGGCGTTCTTACCCAAGCGACCTTCCTTTAGCCTCCGCGAACCTGAGTTGAACTTGCTCATGACGGGGCCTCTTAGTCGCCGGCAAGTCCTTCAATATGTGGTGTTCAAAAGCATCCCCGGAATTCTATTGAGCGTGATTGTGCTCTCGGTCTTTATCTCCCGAGGTTCCCCCCTCGATAAGGCCGTGCAAGGCGTAGGGATGTTTGCTCTGTTCTGGCTCTGGGATCTTCATTCCAAAGCCAAGAGCCTCTGGCGGCTCCGCCTGGATGAACTCCCGCCCTGGAAGGCACGGTTTCGCCGCTCGGTCATGTTCGGATTCCTGGCTTTGTTTTGGGTGGTCACGGTTCTCGCTTTGGTGGAGTTGGGGAAGGTCGCCTACGAGATCATCAGTCAACTGGAAGCGTTTAACGAAGAAGCCCTGGGAGGCATTGTACGAGGCATTCGAGAGCGTTACGAAGAAAGCTACCTTCGTTACCTTTTGGCTCCCCTGGTGTGGCTAACCGGGCCGTACTTTCTGCGAGAAGGTAGCGTCCTCTCTTGGTCGTGGCTCTATATCTTTGGAGTTGTTGCCGCGCACTACCTTTGGGTCGTCACCTCGAAAACACGATTCGAAGAACTGCTTCTGGAACGCGAGCGCGTGCGCGCCATGTCGGGTCCGGGGAAACGAAGCGCTCGATTCCTCCGTCTCAAAGAGAACCACCGAGTTAAACAACCTTTTAAGCTCTTATCTCAAGGGCGTCGCGAAGTGGCGGTGTTCTTCAAACACCTGGTTCTTCTCACGCGTCGTTCCTGGCTCTTCTTCTTTTTGATTTGGGTGGCGGTGGTCCTATTTTGTGTTGCCCTTCAGGTTGTTCTTGGCAGCCCAAAAGGTCTCCGCATTACCATGTTCGTGATTGGGATTGTGGCTATCACGGTATTCCCCTCATTTGGGGCCATGATGTGGGGCAACGGTTTCCGAAAGGACCTCCGCTACTTTGAAACCCTTCGCACGTGGCCACTCACCGGCCGGCAAATGGTTCGCGGACAAATCATGGCTCCCTACCTCCAAACCTGTGCTGCCATCTTGCTGGGAATTGGAATCTGCTTGGGGGCTGAGTTGGGTGTGATCTTGGCGAACGTTTTGGATCGCAGCATGGCCACCTCCATCATTCCCGAAGATCTCTTGGCTCACGCCGCAGTTCCAAGTCTTGTCGTGATGCTGGGACTCATCGCCACCGTGATCCCCATCACCTTATCCGTCGCCGCGGTGTCTACCGTCCTTGAGGCCACCTCGGTTTTGCTTTTTCCGGGGTGGGTGTTGGCCAGCGAAAAGGGACGTGGGGATATCGCTTCCATGGGACAGAAGATTTTGCTGTCGGTGGGCTTCGCTTTGTTCCTAGGTTTGGGACTTCTTCCCGGAGGTCTCATTCTGGCCGGGGTGTTTACCTGGCATCATTTTGCCGACATCGGGTTTCAGTGGTGGGAGCTGCCTATTCTGAGCCTCCTTTGTTCGGTTCCTCTGCTGATTGAGGCCTGGCTGATGACGCGCTTGGGTGGCAAGCTCTGGGACAAGATGGATCCCTCTCAGGAGATTTTGGAAGGCTTCAGCTAGCCACCGCTTGCGCTGCCTGAGTCTAATTTAATATAATTAACTATATGGTTAACTATCCGTCAAACCCCTCGATGGCCCAAATTTTCAGCGCGCTGGCCGATCCAACTCGGCTCTCGATCGTCGAGCGCCTAAATGCGGGCCCGGCGTTGGTCAGCGATCTTGCTCGCCCCTTTGCCATGAGCGCGCCCGCCATTTCTAGACACCTTCGAGTTCTGGAAAGAGCGGGGCTTATCCATCGAGCGGTACGAGGACGTCACCACTGGATTCATCTGAACCCCACGGCCTTGTCCGCGATGGGTTCTTGGATCAACCCCATGCTTAACATCACGGATACACTGCAACCCTCTCTGTCCCGCAGACTCGTCATTGAGCGAACACGCCAAGCCGCCCATGCGGATTCCCTTTATGAAACCGCGGGCAACCGTTCGCTTCGGAGTCTCTTGCTGAAGTCGCGCTTAGAGGAATCTAAGCAGGCCAATCAAAACTAGGAGAAGCCATGCTTACCGTGAAGTTCACGAGTCATCTCGAACGTTTTCTGGAAGCTCCTCCAGAGGAGCTTTCAGCAACGACTGTTGGCGAAGCGTTGGAACAAATCTTCGAAAAGAACCCGCAACTCAAAAGCTACATCTTGGACGATCAAGGTTCGGTTCGAAAGCACGTCGCCATCTTTATCGACGGCAAGATGATTGAAGATCGCGATCATCTGAGCGACGCCGTCTCCGACACCAAAGAAGTCTTTGTCATGCAGGCGTTGTCCGGAGGCTAAAACCTCGGTCGCCTATGAGAATTGTTGTTTCGTTATTCATTTCGGGGGGAAACATGAAGAAAAGCGCCCTTATCTCAACCCGCAAGGGTTTGTTCTCTTTGCAGAAGAATGGTTCGGGTTGGGAAGTTGACTTACTTGGCTTCCTAGCCGATCCCGTCACCATGTCCATGCGCGACAAAGAAACGGGAAGGATTTACGCCGGGCTCAACTTGGGTCACTTCGGAGTGAAGTTTCAGCGCTCCGATGACAACGGCAAGACCTGGACGGAAGGTGGCGTTCCCACCTATCCCGACGAAGGCAAAGATGAATCGGGCAAAAAGAAGGGCAAGAGCCTAGTTCAGATTTGGAGCTTGGAGTCTTCGGGTGAGAAGGACGGGCTTTGGGCGGGGACGATCCCCGGGGGTCTCTTCCACTCTGCCGATGGAGGCGACAACTGGACGCTTAACGAAACCCTTTGGAACAAGCCCGAACGACCGAAGTGGTTGGGGGCGGTTACGACGACGCCGGCATTCATTCCATTTGTGTGCACCCAGAAAACTCGAACCGCGTGACCCTCGGCATTTCCTGCGGAGGAGTGTGGGTCACCGAAGACAAAGGCAAAACCTGGGAAAACCAGTGCAAAGGGATGTACGCCGAGTACATGCCGCCGGACCGCCGCGACGATCCGACGATTCAGGATCCCCACTTGGTGGTACAGTGCCCGAGCGCACCCGATCACTACTGGTCCCAGCATCACAATGGCGTCTTCCGCTCCCGAGACGGCTCAAAAACCTGGGACGACATCTCCCCCATGGCAAAGCCTTCGAAGTTTGGTTTTGCGGTTGCGGTTCACCCCAAGGACCCCGAAACCGCTTGGTTTGTCCCGGCGGTGAAAGACGAGAAACGGGTCCCCATGGACGGTTCCTTTGTCGTGAGTCGCACGCGCGACGGCGGGAAAACTTTCGAGGTCTTGCGGAACGGACTCCCTCAGAAACACGCCTACGATTTGGTCTACCGACACGCTCTCGATATCGATGACCGTGGCGACACCCTTGTCATGGGATCCACTACGGGTGGGCTTTGGGTTTCCGAAGACGGTGGCGATGGCTGGCGGCTCGTGAATGCTCACATGCCGCCCATCTACGCGGTTCGTTTCGACTAGTCGTTCGGGGAGCGCCAAGAGTTGGCCGCCGCTTAAGGGCGAGGGCTAGGATCGATTTCGCTGAAACTTAGTTCGGGACCGCTCCCGAAACAAACGGCGGGGAATGCAAGGTGCGGCCGGATAGCGTTCGCACTCGGAAACGATAAGTCTCTGGAAACGTTCCCGGAGGTATCCAGAAGGTAGCCCAGCGTGATTGCGTTGGGCTGCTTCTTTTCGTGTCGCCATCACAGAACTTCCCCGCGCATAGGGCCACGGTAAGGATGCTCAGCCCGCGATCATCTTCAAGCGAGTTGTCGATGCGATAGGGAATCCACTGATTGCCTTCTCGCACCTCAATCGAGACCCGGGGAGTAGTCTCTCCTCGATGCACTACATCTTCCATGGCCACGAGCCGATCGTTCCACTCAAAGCGGGGGATCTCTTTCCTGTCTCCGAAGAACATCGAAAGACCTTCTTCGGCAAAGTAGGGTTCGTAACCCAAGCTTTCGAGACCAAAGGAATCGCGTCCTCCGGTTTGAAAGCTATAGCGGTGAGGTTTCCGGGGATGGGTATCGTGGCCGGTGCGCATGCTGAGTTTCTCCAGCGCGTGGTTTACCGCCGGACCCGACGCTTGACCATAGATGGTGGACGCGCCTTCGTAGTGTTGCAGGGCGTACTCTTCGGGCGTGACAAAGTAAGAAATGTATTCGTTGGTGAGACCTAGCAGCATGACCTGCGATTCGGAAATGCCCAAACGTGTGCCAAGGTTCTTCGCAATGCGATGCCCCATCATGGTGGTGAACTCGCCGGGAAGAGTGGCGAGGGCGATCGTTCCCAAGCGGTACACCCCAAGGGGAGCTTTGCTCGGGATTTCGTGAGCCGGCATGAGCATGCCCGTCAGATCGACAGGAAACTCAAAGGGCAGGAACACCGGGTCGAGGGCAGCTTGTTTAGGGCCGTGCGCTTTCCTCTTACGTTTTCCCACGCGCCCTTCCTGCCAACCTAATTCGTGAAGCACTGAGCGACCATCCTCGGCACCGCCCATGGCGGCGGAACCAAAGAGGGGCTGATGAGACGTCTTGCGCCGGCGGTTGCCCTCGCGAAACTCATACCCTTTAAGATCGACGCGCTCAAAGCTCTTCCGAATGGGCCCCTGAATGACGAGACTGTTCCCTAACATCGATGTCCCAATATGGGTTGCCAGGCGGTGAGCCAGCTCCACCACCTCCTTGCGATCTCGCCGCACCCAGTTGGGCGAAACGTCCCCCTCGGCTCCGTTGATCATAAGCACGATGGGTTTCTTGGCCGATGGAGACTCCGAAACAAGACGATGGGCTAGCACCGCGCTCGTGGCCGAGAATAGATCGCCTGAGTAAATAGGCGTTTGGGGATGCAACACCGTAGGGTGCACGGCGAGAAAGTTCACCACGGCCACAATGTTTTCGTGTCGGTCGGTAGCCACCAGGGTGCGAACCCGTTTGTCGACCGCTTCAAAGGCAAGCCGATCGTTTGGGTGGTTTGGGTTTGGGTGGCTATGGTTTGGGTCTGAGGTTTGTGATTTAGACTGCGCGACCTCGCGACTCAGCATTTCGCGGGCCACAAACTCGCGATGATCCGGGTTCTGCATGAACGGCGCCAAGCTTCGGTTTCGAAACAAGTTCTTCGTGACCGAGGTGTGGAGCGTGAGATTGGCTCTGCTTTTCTGACGAACCGCCTCGGCACCGGCCCGGGCCATGCGTTGAGCAAGAAATTCAAAAAGATGGGGGTCGAAACCTTGCCAACGCTGGGCGGTTCGATTGTAGAAGGCGTTGCTCGCGAAGTTTCCTGGCCCATGATGGGTGTGGGTGCCGTGAAGAAGAATGCCTTCGCGACCAATGTGAGAGACGCCGTGATCCTCGGCCAGAATCTCGGCCACCCGGTCTCCCAGCCCCGCAGGCACCGACCACAGGTCGCCGGTCAGAATCAAGATGCCTGTGCCCGTGGCGTCTTCAACATAAAACGCCTTGGCCATCAGGCGTGTCCACACGCCACGGGCGGCTTGCCCGGCAATGGAATGCCCACCATTGGCAAAACCGGGAGTGGGAGTGATATCGGTTTCCGCAGCACCAACCCAGTAGGCCTCCGGACCAGGGCTCGATCCGGCCAAGTTGCGAGTGGGGGGAATGGTTCCCGACACGGTGGCGCAGCCTGAAAGAACGGTGAGTACTAAGATCCAGATCCAGGATTTCATGCGCCTTAGTCTACGGGAATCAAAAGAAAGCACAAGGCGACTGGGGTACAATGAAGCTGGAGGTAAACATGTCACCAGAAGAACTTGTCCAAGCCGCCCTTGCCGTTCGCGAACGTGCTTATGCCCCCTTTTCCAAGTATTTGGTGGGCGCCGCCTTGCTTACCAAAAGCGGCAACGTTTACACCGGCTGCAACGTCGAGAACTCAAGCTATGGCCTGACCGTTTGCGCCGAACGAAACGCGGTCTTCAAAGCCGTGTCCGAGGAAGGCAAGATCGAAGTGGAAGCGATTGCCGTGGTGACAAGAGACCTAGCTTCCATGTGCGGCGCCTGTCGTCAGGTGGTGAACGAGTTTGGGCCCAAAGCCAAGGTGTACCTGGCCGATTGCGACGGCAACGTGAATGCCACCTCGGTCGATGCGCTTCTGCCCGGAGCGTTTCGGTTTGAAAACGACTGAGTTTAAGTTCGAATGAACCTAGACGCTTACTTTGACCGCATTGGTTACCAGGGCTCTCGGGAACCCTCTCTCGACACGCTTCAAAAAATCCACCGCGCCCACCTCCACGCGGTGCCTTTCGAAAATCTCGACATCCATATCCCTCGGCCCATTCAGCTGAATCGCGATGCTCTCTTCAAAAAGATCGTAACCGAGCACCGAGGCGGATTCTGTTTTGAGCAAAACGGCTTCTTTGCCTTGGTGCTTCAGGATCTGGGTTTCGACGTCGCCATGCTTAGCGCTCAGGTCTACAGCCAAGATTTTCAAAGCTACGGAATTCCTGGGAATCACATGACGCTTCACGTGACCGTCGAAGGGCGTTCGTTTTTGGCCGACGTTGGGTTTGGAGCTAGTTTCTGGGACCCCGTTCCTTTGCATGTGCAAGCGGACCCGTTTGCCCAGAAGGTTGGGGACTTTTGGTTCGAAGAGTCCGAAGGTCTTTGGCACTTCTATTCCAGGGAGCTTGGTGGGGCCGAAAAGCATCTACGCTTTCGCTTCCGGCTGGAGCCCCAGCGCTTGGAAAGTTTTGAAGAGGCTTGTCACTACATGCAAACGTCACCGGAGACTCACTTCACTCAGAAGCGCATGTGTTCTCGTTGGTCGACGGAGGGTCGTCTGACCTTGGCTGAAGGACGCCTCATCGAAACGTTTTGGGACGGGAGCCGGCGAGAAACAGAAATCGCCCACGAAGAGCGGTGGCATGAGTTCCTTAGAGACCGGTTTCAGGTGGATGTGCGCACGCAGAAGCCAGATCAGACGAACTCTTGATAGCTATTCGTTTGTATAGTACTGTGGTTTGGACTTCCCCAGAAGGACAATCCCGTGATCGAACCAAACTCGTCCCAGAACCCTTCTGTCCAGCACCCTTCTGACCTAGACCAACCTCGCCCGGCGCGCGAACTCAAAGGGCGGGGTTCCCCTGAGAATCCGGCCAATCGGTTTGAACCCATTGAGTATCAGGCTGAAGTGCTCGGGCCAGACAAAGTCCCCACGCAACTTCTACGCGACACTTCCAAAAGCATTCTCACTTCAAACAATAGCCCCGACATTCCTTTCGACTTCAGTGTGAATCCCTATCGGGGCTGCGAACATGGGTGTGCCTACTGTTACGCGCGCCCAACCCATGAGTACTTGGGATTCTCGGCCGGCCTCGATTTTGAAACCAAGCTCTTGGTCAAAGAAAACGCGGCCGCCTTGTTGCGCAAAGAGTTCTCAAAACCTAAGTGGGAGCCTCAGGTGGTGGTCATGAGCGGCATCACCGATGCCTACCAACCCATCGAAAAGAACTTGGAGCTTGCCCGAGCCTGCCTAGAGGTGGGCGCGTCGTTCCGAAACCCCATGAGCATCATCACCAAGAATCATTTGGTGACGCGCGACATCGACATTCTCAAAGAAATGAACGGTTGGAACGGAACTTCTGCTTTCTTAAGCATCACCACGCTAGATCCTGAGCTGGCGTCTTGTTTAGAGCCTCGCGCTTCGACGCCGTCCAAACGCCTCGAGGCGGTCGCCAAACTGTCGGAAGCGGGAATTCCGGTTGGGGTGATGGTGGCGCCGGTCATTCCCGGACTGAACGAGCATGAAATCCCGAGCATTCTAAAAGCGGCGGCCGAGGCTGGTGCGGCCTCGGCAAACTACATTGTGTTGCGATTGCCTCATGGGCTGGGGCCCTTGTTCGAGGCTTGGTTAGAGCGCCATCGACCAAACCAGACGCAGAAGGTCCTGAATCGTATTCGCCACATTCGGGGCGGGAAACTCAATGACCCTCGCTTCAAAACTCGCATGCGTGGGGAAGGTGTCTACGCCAAAGAAGTCGCAGCCCTATTCGAGCTGGGGCTGAAACAAGCGAACATGAAGCGGCGACGTTTAGACCTGAACACGAACGCGTTCATTAACCCAAGACCGCAGCAGCTAAGATTGTTCTCCTAGGCGCAGATATATCCGTCTGCTAGGTTCAAGCGAAGAACGAGTCATTCTGGGAGGTCGTATGCGCATCACCCTGATCGCCGCTTTGCTGTTCTCGCTTGGAGCTTTTGCAACACCCTTACTTGGAACTTCTGCCATTGCGCAGCCTATTCAAATCACTTTTGATTCGGCTTGGGACCGGTTCCCTGATTGGACACCGGATGGCCAAACCATTGTCTTCGAAAGCAGCCGAGCCGGGAGCATCCGTCTCTACAAAGTCCCATTGGGGGGCGGCACGCCGGTTCCATTTTCGGAACCTCACTCGGCTTTTGCCGCTATCTCTCCGGACGGAGCAACCGTAGCGTTTTGCCGCCACCGGGGTCAGGACGGAGTTTATACCGTTCCCATTGGCGGAGGACCGGAGAAACTTCTAACGACCTTTGGTGATCCATGGACCCTCAACTGGACTCCCGATGGCGAAGAGGTCTGGTTCACGACCCTAGGGGGAAACCTCAACATTCATAGTGTGCCGGCACAGGGAGGTGCCGTCACGCTTCGGGTCGGTAATTCGGTGGACGATCAGATTCCTGTTTTCTCGCCAGACGGAACCGTGATGGCGTACACCATTACAACCGATGGTGTGAATAACTTTGTCGAGGCCCCAGTCAACGACCCAACAAATTATACCCAGCTTAGCTTCGAACCACAGAACACCAATGCGCTTGATTACTCCCTGGATGGAAAACGTATCCTCGTCACCAGCCGAAGCAACGGCCGCGACCTTGAGCTGTTCGAGTACCACCGAGAGACGCAAGCCCTAACCCAAATAACTTTTGACGGACAAACCACATCGGTCGACCCTCTCTGCTGGGGGCGGTACTCTCCCGACGGAACGCGAGTGGTTTACTCATCTCGCCGAGGGGGCGACGACCACGACATTTGGATTTTGGATCTTGAACCCATTCAGAACCCGGTAAACACCATGAGCATCTTGGACTCTCAAGGTCTCGCGGGAGCAAGGGCAAGCGTTGCAATTTCCCTAAGTAATTCTCAACCCATTCATGCGATGGAGTTCAAGGTCGATTACCCGCCCAATGCTCTTTATCTGGAGCAGATCGAAAGCTCGGGGGCGGCGGGAGCCATGTCGACTACATTCACCCGAAAAAACGACGGTTTTCATTGCGTCCTTTTCAGCCCGGCAGGGGCCGTCATTGGACC
>JABDJR010000470.1 GCA_013003415.1 Candidatus Eiseniibacteriota bacterium
CAAGCACCCCAAGCCCGCCTCCAGGTGGCGCGACCCGTTTTCGCTCCGGCCTGGCCTTGGCTGGTGCGAATAGCAAGGCGGCTAGCTACTCGGAAAACGATGGTTTGCTTCTCGCCGGCGAAATCCAGCTTCTGGATCTAACCGGCATGGAGCTGGTCGTGCTTTCAGCCTGTCATACCGGACTGGGCGAGATCGAAGCTGGGGAGGGGGTCTTTGGCCTGCCCCGGGCATTCAGGATCGCCGGAGCACGTTCTTTGGTGGTCAGCCTCTTCGCGGTGGACGATGCAATGACCCAAGGATGGATGAAAAAGTTCTATTTTCGCCATTTTAGGGAAAATAAATCGGTTTTACAGGCGTATAACGAAACAATGGACGAAAAACTGTCTAAACTGCGTTTAGAAGGGAAAACCACGCACCCCTTCTACTGGGCAGGTTTCGTTGCTGTTGGCCACTAGGCCATCTCCGGATAGGTCCCCCTGGCGGAGGCCCACCTTGTAGAAGGATCTCACTAACGAGGAGATCCGAAAATGGAATCCATTAAGAAGTCAAAAGTAAGCGCGCGTCTCAAAGAAGCTGCAACTGGCGCTCGCGCAATCCTGTGTGCCCTTCTCATTCCTCTAATCTTTGGTGCGAAAGCTGAAGAAGCCCAGGCAAGCCCACAACCCACCGATATTAGTTTCTCTGAGACTGGAGAGATCCAGTACCCCACGGATCTTGTTATGACCCCACTTGAAAATAACGATCCTCCTACCTCTAACACACGTTGCGGCCGCTAACTCCAATCTCAGGATCACATCATGTATAGCAAGCAAGCCACCGCCATGCAGCGTGTTGTTCATTCGTCGATGTCTAATCAGAATTTGCATCTGATTGTTCTTCCGACGGAGGGATGTAATTTCCGCTGCACCTACTGCTATGAAGAATTCAGGCTCAGCCGCATGAAACGCGAGGTCCGCGAGGGCCTCGCTCGTTTCATTCAGAAACGAGCCTCGAATTTAAAACGTCTCAACCTGTCGTGGTTTGGGGGAGAGCCCCTTCTTGCCTACGACATCATCCTGGATCTCTTACACACGGTTAAGCGTGTGAGGGCCGAGAAGCCGGACCTCGAATTCGTCTCTGAGATGACGACCAATGGGTACAACCTCACGGTAGAGCGTTTTCAGGAGTTACTAGGCTTGGGTGTTACGCGATATCAAATCTCGCTGGATGGCCCTCAGGCTGAGCATGACAAACGCAGGGTGAAGGCGAATGGTGAGGGAACCTTTGAGCAAATCTGGAACAACCTTCTTTCCTTTCGTGAGATCGAGGGTGATTTCGAAGTTGTTCTAAGGCTCCACGTAGACCGAGATAACCTGTTCCAGATTCCTTCTGTGATTCGAGAGATTGCAGAGAGCTTTGGGGGTGACTCTCGGTTCAAACTCTTCATTCGGCCCATCTCTAAGCTTGGAGGCCAAAACGATGAGAAGCTCCCGATTCTTGAGGGAGAAGACATCGACGCCGCCATGAACTCGATGAAAAAACTGGCGAAGGAGCTCAAGGTCAGCCTATTCGGGGAGTCCGACGAGGGCCCGTCTGTTTGTTACGCCACGCGTGCCAATTCGTTTGTGGTGCGCTCCGATGGGCGACTGAACAAATGTACGGTCGCCCTAGAAAAAGAAGAAAATCAGGTTGGCCGAATTCTTCCCGATGGCACGTTAAAGATAGAAAGGGATCTCATGGTCCGCTGGATGAGAGGGCTTTTCAGCGAAGATACCGAAGAGTTGGAATGCCCTTTAGTGGGGATAGAAAAGGCACTGAGGTTGGAAAAAGCCGCCTCTTAAAACAGAAAGGTTGTCATAAGGCACTCATACGACACACGGTACTACTCGTTTTCTGGGTAGGTTTTTAGGGTTTCGTCTCTTATAATCTCGGCCTCTCCTCCAACTCATTAGGAAGAATGGCCAAATCTAAGGGTTCCTGGGACCCTGCTCACTTCCGAGCGACCTATCCGAAGTTTCTCGAGTTACTCGACACAGATCCTGAACAATCCTGGGTCGGATTCTCGGAGTACGTCTGGAAGTTTCTGGAGCACCGGAAACCCGATAGTTTCCGAGGCCTAGACCAGGAAACCCAAGAAGACATCGTCGCCGACCTCATTGCAAAGGCTCGTATCGACGACTACAAACTGCTGCGAAGCTATGAAGATCGTGGAGTAGCTTTTTCGGCCTGGGTTCGTCGGGTGTTAAGAAACCGCGCTTTCGACATCTTGAGAAGATCAAGTCCGAAAGCTCTGGATCAAGAAAACACGGAAACCGCACATGCCGATGCCATTCGCAACCTCGCCATTGAAGAGATTATTTGCAAAGTGCAAGCGTGCATGGATAAGTTGCCTTCCAACCGAAGACTGCTTTTGCAGTACAGCGCCGACGGCTTTCAACCGCGGCAATTGAAGTTCATTGCCGGTGAAGGCTATGAAGATAACAAGAAACTCGGGGATCTCATGCGAACCATTCGCAGAAGCGTTCTTCGGTGTTTAAAGAGAAAAGACATTCGCGAAGAAGACCTTCGCGACGCGTTGCGAGAATAGAGGAAGCCATGAACAACAATATCGATGTTTTGCTCGATCGCCTGATTCGAGAAGCAGGAAACGACGGAGCAGACCACGTTCTTCCCAATGATGTTTTGGAGTCCTACCTCAACGGCTCTCTAGATGCAGCCGAGAAAGCTAAGGTCGACCATCTTCTCTCTCGTTCCCCCGATCTTCGGGAGGACCTTGCCCTCTTTGCGGAAACGTCCGCCAGCGTTGATCAGCCTGAGCCGGCGCCCCTTGAGCTTATCCAGTCCCCCAAGTTCTCGATTGCCAAATGGTGGCCGGTGGCTATTCCGGCCGCCGCAGCCGCGTTGATTTTCTTTGCTTTCCCAAAAGATTCCGCTCTCCAACTCGATCTCGCTAATACCTATAACTCGGAGTACTTCAATCTCAACTCCCGATCCGCCGGGCAAGGTGAGTTGCAGCCCGAAACCGCAGCCGGTCGGGCCTACCGCTTGCTGATCCAGGGTAGCCAAGCCCCCGGAGCCCATCCCGACGCACAGAAACAACCCCAAGAAATTCAACTGGTTGGGTTTGGAGATGCCAGATACCTTGCCGAGGTTCCCGTAGATGCAAGTAACCTCGAAGTGCGAATCATGATCTTCCCCAGTTACGAAGTTCTTGCCGCACCGCTCTCGGCGGAGCAAACACGCGTCACGGCCCCTCAAGCCGAAAAAATTGCAGTAACGCTTGTGTACAAGCTTGAGGGCAAGTATTTCGCAACCCCGGCGGAGACATTTACCGCTCCTTAATCATTTTTAAGGTTTGATCTAGGCACGCTGGGGTATCATCCACACCCACGCCTATGATCAAGTCATTTGCTGAAATACGTCCCCATGAACGCCGCGCTGTTTTTTCGGCGTTCTTTACCCTCTTCGGTATTCTCTGTGCCCATGCGGTTCTAGAGACGGCCCGAGATACACTGTTTCTTTCGAGTCTTCCGGCCTCACAACTTGCTTGGGTGTATCTTGGAGTGGCCTTTGTTTCGATTCTATTGTTCTTTCTCCAGAACGATGCGGGAAAGACACAGAAGCGCGCCCTAGTTAGTTGGCTCCTTGCTTCGATTGCTATTACGGTTGCGTTTTGGTTTTCCACCGCGAGCGGAAAGTTTGTTGCCCTCTTTGGGCTTTACGTTTGGACGGGAGTGTTCGCAACCCTTGTCGTCGTCCGTTTCTGGACCTTGGTGGGAGACATGTTTTCCCTCTCTCAGGCCAAACGCCTCTTCTCCCTGATTGGGGTGGGGAGTGTCCTCGGCGCCATGGTCGGATCCGCTTTGGCCGGATTCCTAGCCTCTCGTCTTGAGGCACGTCATCTCCTTTTGGCCTCCTCAGGAATTCTGTTCCTCACCGCGCTCATCCCAGTGGCTTTCCTTCCCAAGGTGACCGCACCCGCAACCATAGCCCCCTCAAGAGATCCGGGAAAGCGCTTGGCTGATTCTCTTCGGGTGATTTGGGGAGATGGCTACCTTACGCGTGTGCAAGGCATTCTTTTAATTTCGACGATTGCCGTTACCTTGGTGGACTTCATTTTTAAAAGCTACGTTTCCGCCAACTTTGAGCCAGCGCAGTTGGGGCAAGTGTTTGGAATTACCTATTTCGCTCTCAATATTCTCTCCCTCATGGCCCAGATATTCTTGGTGTCGTGGTTGGTCCGGTCCTTTGGTGTCGATCGTGTGCTTTCCGTGTTTCCGGCGTTGCTCCTGGGGGGAGCCGTATTCTTACTTCTCAGCGGGGGTTTGGTCGCAAGTTTCTTGCTGAAGTTGTTTGACGGTGGCCTGCGCCATTCCCTTCAGCGGACAGCCACCGAAGTTCTTTATGTTCCCCTTGCTACGGAAGTACGTTCCCGAGTGAAGGGTGTCATTGATGTGCTGGGTCAGCGCGGAGGGCAAGCTCTGGCGTCGGGACTCATTCTGGCAACCGCCACGCTTTCCAATTCTGAGACCATTCTCGCAGCGGTGTTAATCATTCTTTGCGGGATTTGGATTGCCATTGCCTTCGATATTAAAAAGTTCTATTTAGCGCTTTTTCGAAGCACCCTCAATGAGGTTTCGTTCAGAACTCGCCTTGAGTTTCCGGAAATGGATTTGGCTTCCCTCGAATCACTCATGGCTTCGCTCAATAGTCCGGTAGATGGTGAGGTGTTGGCGGCACTCGACCTTTTGGCCGACCAAGATCGGGCGCACGTGATTCCCGCACTCATTCTTTATCACCCATCCTCAGTGGTCGTTGCCAAGGCTCTGGAAGTATTTACCAAAGCCGGTCGAAGCGATTTCGTTCCCATTACCCATCGTCTGACCGAGCATGAAGACCCAGAGATCCGCGCGGCGACGATTCGAACCCTGGGGTGGGTAGCGCCCGACGTGGCGCTGTACGAGCGTTTCCAAAATGACTTAAGCCCTAAGGTGCGAGCCAGCGCTCTCATCGGCCTCATTTCCCACGGCGCGATTCCTGCCGAAGAGGGTGATACACGGCTCTTAACTTTGGCGGGGGGAGGTACGGTCGATGAAAAAGTGGCTGTCGCGCAGGCCATTCGATTTAGCCCCGGGGCTCGATTCGAGGGAGTCTTGCTGGTGCTTGCCACGAGCAAAGATGAACCTGTGCTTCAGGCGGTGCTGAATGCCATGAAAGAGATACGGAGTCCCGCCTTCATTCCGAGCCTTATGGAGATGTTACCCAACCGACGTCTCCGACGTTCGGCTCGGGAATGTTTAGTAAGCATTGGGGTGGAATCTTTAGACCAGTTGCAGGAAGGGCTAGCCAATCCCCACCTCAATCGAAAGATTCGGTTGCAGCTTCCGCGGACCGTCAGTTTGTTCTCGCCAAGGATAGCGGCTCCGATCCTGCAAGAGAATCTGGTTAGCTTGGAAGATGGAGCGGTGCGTTATCGGATTATTCGGGCTCTTGTCCGACTCCAGGAAGAAAACGACGATGTAGAAATTGATCGTGCTGCGATTCAAAGGATTGTCGACTCCAATCTCAGAACCGCGTTCAACCTTTTGGGATGGCAGGCAACTCTTGAGGAGGGGGGAAGAGAAGATCCGAAACGGAACACGGAGGTTCAAGAGCTCATTCGAGATCTGCTCCATCACAAAGAGGTTCAGGCCCGAGAAAGAATCTTCGACCTTTTGGGCCTGATTTACCCGGGCGAAGATGTGAAAAACATCTTTCGAGGTTTGAACAGCGCCAATCGCAAAGTGCGCGACAGTTCGGCCGAGCTTTTAGAGAATTTTCTAGAGCCCCATCAGCGAGGTCCCATGCTGGCTCTTTTCGATGATCTTCCGTTGGCGGAGCGCCATCTTCGTGGCGGGGGGTATAATCGCCCGCGGCCTAGAAACTACGAAGACCTAATGCGAGCCCTGCTGGAGCGGAGAGGTGTTGGAATCCGAGCTCTTGTCGTGTTTCACGTGGGAGAATTGAAGCTCAGAAATCTTAGGGGGGCCATCGAACAACTTCCCTCAGATTTGGCGGGGCTGGTATCCCAAGAAGTTGATCGAACCCTGAAGTTGTTGAGGAATTAGAGGGTCATGGAAGGCAAGATTCGGTTTGTCAGTCCCCTCGATCGGGCCATTTTCTTAAAATCGGTCGATGGACTCCAAGACATTTCAGCCCGCGATCTGGCAACTCTGGCTCAGAGCGTGGAAGAAGTACGCTTTTCCAAGGGCGATGTAGTGACTCGTGTTGGGGAACGCGTTGACGATTCTTATCTGGTTGTCGATGGCACTCTCCGCTTGCACTTGCCCGAGAATCTGGGGACTTCAGATTTTAGTCGCGGTGACCGCATGGGGATGCTCTACATGCTAGGAGGAATAGAAGATGGTTTCCACTCCGAAGCCGTTTCCGACTCCGTGGCCCTTAAGCTAAACCGTGATTCCCTCATGGAACTTTTCGAAGATCACTTTGAAATTCTTCACAGCGTGCTTCGCATGGTCGCTCGCCGAACCCTGGCCATTCGAAGCCAGATTCCTCACGGGTCCTATCTTACCGCGTCGGTCGGAATTGCCAATCCGGAGGACATCGACCTTACCCTTGTGCCTCGTTTGCTCAATATGCGGCGAGGGTTTTTATTCAAGCGAGCCAACATGGATGCCCTGGTCGAAATTGCGCGTGCGGCCACCATCCAAGAGTTTGCCAGCGGAACCCGGTTGTGGAGTCGCGGCCAGCAATCGGGTTTTCTCGATATTCTTATCAAGGGGAAGGTTCGCTGCGAAGTTGAAGAAAACAGAATCTTTCATGCCGGCCCTGGCTATCCCTTAGGAAACCTGGAGTCTCAGGCAGTAGAGCCTCGCTGGTACGACGCGATCGTCGAGGAGCCCGTTATCGCCATCCGAAACGAGAGCGATATTCTCTTCGACATTTTTGAAGACCACTTCGATCTGGCGGCGGACTATCTAGCCGCTGCGGCCTCCGGTTTGCTTAAGTTGATCCTTGAAGGCCGGCGCAAAGCCCTAGCCAGTACAACCGCCGCCTAAGACTTGCTCCGTCTCCGGCATAGGTAATCGTGCCAGAGGAATCGGGCTGCCACCGATCGCCAGGGCTTCCAATAGCGTTTTGCATAGTCGATCGACGATTGCTTCAAACTTGGTTTCAAGCGCTTCAGTGTATTTTCAAGCGCGATATCTCCCACCGGCCAAACATCAGGACGCTTGAGAGCCATCAGCAAGTAGATGTCCGCGGTCCAGGGGCCAATCCCAGGGAGTTGAAGTAAGTGATCCCGCGCCTCTTCGTTTGTCATGGAGCGAAGCGATCGAAAGGACAGTCTCTTTTCATGCACCGCGATGGCGAGTCCTTCGATGTATCGCGTTTTTTGTCGCGTGACACCGCAACTTTGAATCTGCCGAGTAGAAAGACGCCCAAT
>JABDJR010000495.1 GCA_013003415.1 Candidatus Eiseniibacteriota bacterium
GTTGAAGACACGGTCGTCGCACTTCAAGACATGGCTCGAGCCCATCGGAATCGAATGGGGACCTACGTCATTTCGATTACCGGCTCCAACGGTAAAACCACGGTCAAGGAAATGCTGGCGACGGCACTTGGCTTAGAGCAAACCTGGAAGACGGCCGCGAATCTAAACAATCACTTGGGAGTGCCTTTAACTCTCTTAGGTTTGGAACCCGACCATCAGTTTGCGGTGGTGGAAATGGGGATGAACCACTCCGGTGAAATCGATCTCCTTACGCGAACCGCCCTTCCCAACATTGCTCTCATCACGAATATTTCCGAAGCCCACCTCAAAGGGGTGGGATCCCGTCTGGGCGTGGCCCAGGCCAAAGCTGAAATCACGGCTGGTTTGTCCGAAGGGGGCGTGCTTATTACGCCTCACGGCGACCCGGATCTTGAGCAAGCCCTTTCCGGTTTCGCCGGCAAACGCATTACCTTTGGCGAGAGCTCCGAGGCCGACTGGAAAGCGGAGAGTGTGACCTGGTTGTCAACCGGGATGCAGGTCACGGTTCGGGGACAGGTGTACCAGATACCCGCCTTCGGAGAACACATGGTCTCCAATCTGTTGGCAACTTTGGCCTGTGTTGAGGCGGCGGGCGGCTCCCTCCAAGGAGCAGCGCAAAACCTAACTCAGTTCACTCCCGTTCCCGGGCGCCTTGAGCTTCGAGCTGCGGGCGAGGTGGTTTTGCTCGATGACACCTACAACGCGAACCCGGCAAGCATGCGCGCGGCCCTTCAAGTCTTAAATCGCTTGGAAACGCCAGGCGGTCGGTGGGCTGTATTGGGTGACATGTTGGAGTTAGGCGATAACGCAAACGAACTTCATGTCGCGCTTGCAAATCACCTCTCCGGTCTCGACGGTCTGATTACAGTGGGTCCCTTTTCGCGTCAAATAGGTCAACACGCGGAAGAAATCGGCTCCCTTCCCGCCGAGTACAGGCACGTTGCCGATGCTACCGAAGCGGCGGCGACCCTGCTTGGCCTTCTGAAGCCGGGTGATACCGTACTCTTTAAGGGAAGCCGCGGCATCGCTCTCGATCGCGCCCGAGAAATCGTGGAAGAAGCCATGAGGGGGAAAGCCTAGTGCTCTATCATCTTCTGCTCCCTCTGCAGGATGTGTTCTCGGGGTTCAATGTTGTTCGCTACATTACCTTTCGGTCTGCCTACGCAGCCGTAACTGCTCTGATTCTCTCTTTCGTCTTGGGCCCCTATTTGGTGCGACGTCTTCGCGCTTTTAAGGTGAAGCAGATTATTCGTCGTGATGGGCCCAAATCCCATCATGCGAAATCAGAAACTCCCACCATGGGGGGGATTCTGATCGTGCTTGCCATTGCCGTGCCCACCATTCTTTGGTCGACGCTCGACAACCCTTACGTCCTCATGGCGGTAGGCGTCACTCTGGTGTTGGGGGCTCTCGGATTCATTGACGACTACCTTCATGTGGTTCGAAAAACCCCCAAAGGACTTTTGGGTCGTTACAAGCTCGTGGTTCAGTTGGGGCTTGGTTTAGCGGTTGGATCCATTCTGTATTTCTATCCCAACGAACCTCTCTTGGGGGCCTCGACCACGATTCCCTTCATGAAGTCGCAGTATCTTGATCTGGGGATTTTCTACATTCCCTTTGTTGCTTTGGTGATTACCTCAACTTCAAATGCCGTGAACTTGACCGACGGACTGGATGGCCTGGCCACGGGCTTGGTCGCCCTTTGTGCGGCCGCCTTTTGTGGCTTGTCTTACCTCAGTGGAAACGCCAAATTAGCGGAGTACCTCAACATTCCTTTCTTGGCCGGTAGCGGTGAGCTCACCGTCTTTTGCGCGGCCATGGTTGGGGCTTCCCTCGGGTTCTTGTGGTTTAACAGCCACCCCGCCGACGTCTTTATGGGGGACACGGGATCGTTGTCTTTAGGTGGTGCCTTGGGAATTGTGGCGGTTTTGCTGAAGAAGGAACTGCTGTTGTTTTTGGTCGGCGGTATTTTTGTGGCTGAGGCCCTCTCCGTCATTATCCAAGTGGTGTCGTTTAAGACACGCAAGAAGCGGGTGTTTCGCATGGCACCCCTTCATCATCATTTTGAACTTAAGGGTTGGCCCGAATCGCGGGTCGTGGTTCGGTTTTGGATTGCGGGACTGCTTCTCGCGCTTCTGAGTCTGAGTACTCTCAAACTTCAGTAAAGGAAGTCGAGTGCAAGTTGAGACACCCAAGGAAGCGACCATGATGCCCAAGAGACCCGAGGATTGGCAGAAGCGACGTGTGGTTGTGGTGGGTATGGCGCGGAGCGGGCAGTCCGTGTGTAAATTGCTGGCCGAACACGGGGCCGAGGTTACAGGAACGGACTTGCGTTCCCCGGACGTGCTGAAACTCGACCTGGAAAGCATGGCCCATCAACACATTCGTCTGGTGCTCGGCCAACACCCTTTAGACTTGCTCGACGACTGCGACGTATTGATTGTAAGTCCGGGGGTTCCGAAGAAAGCTCCGTTTCTGCAAGAGGCCGAACGTCGAGGCATCCCCCGAATCAGTGAGATTGAAGTGGCGAGCCAGTTTCTGGATCAGCCGATTGCGGCCACCACCGGGACGAACGGTAAGAGCACCACAACTCAATTGGTGGGAGACGTCGCCAACGCCCTCGGCATGAAAACGGCGGTGGCGGGGAACATCGGTTGGCCCTTAAGCGATGTGGTTGACGAGGACTTCGACGCGATCTCCTTAGAGCTGAGTTCCTATCAACTCGAAGACATCGTGAAGTTCAAACCTCATGTGGCGGCTCTTCTCAACGTGACTCCCGATCATCTGGATCGCTATCGGAACTTGGATCACTACCGAGAAACCAAAGAACGCATTTTCGAAAACCAAGACGAACACGACATGGCTCTCTTACCCAGTCATGAAAGCTGGGACGATCTTGCCGCGCGTTTAGTAGCCAAGGTCTATCGCTTTGGTGCCTCGGAAGTGATTACTCAGGGTGCGGTGATTCGCGAGGACGGTCTTGTCTGGCGTGAACACAGCTTGGATCACTCCGTCCTGGCCTGGGAAGACTTCCCTCTTATGGGCCAACACAATCGCGAGAACGCGGCTGCGGCTCTAGGGTTGTTGATTGGGCTTGGGGTCGAAGCCTCGAACCCGAAGCTCGGGGAGGCTTTTGCCAAAGCGCGGGCCCTGCCCCATCGCATGGAGCCGGCGGGAGTGCACAAGGGGGTGCGTTTTATAAACGACTCCAAGGCGACCAATCCCGAGTCGCTTGAAGTGGCGCTCGAGTCCTTCGAAGGCGATGTGGTTCTTATTGCCGGCGGGCAAGCCAAGGAGGCTGACTACAGTACTCTTGTCCCATCCTTGGAAAAGTGCGTGAAGGGCGTGGTTTTGATCGGCGAGGCGCGAGACGATTTGGCCAAGGCTTGGAGCCGTTTACAGGTCCCCATGCAAGACATGGGAACCGATCTCCAGGCCGCGGTGAGCCGGGCGGCCGAGCTGGCAGCTCCCAAGGGGGTCGTTCTGTTTTCCCCCGGATGTGCCTCTTTTGACATGTTTCAGGACTATGAGCAGCGTGGGGATCGCTTCAAATCCTACGTGAGGGCCTTCCTTGGAGACGTCTCATGAGTCGCGCAGAAGTCGCGGCCAAGCTCGGGGATGCCTTCCGAAATGGCCGTTTTAAGCTCATTGACCCGGTTTTGCTTGGGGCAACCCTGGCCCTCTGCGCCCTGGGTTTGCTCATGATTTACTCGATTACCGCGGCCCCCCTCCGATCTGCAGCATTTCTTGAAAATCAAGGATTTAGGATCGCTTTAGGCCTGGTGGGCCTCGCGATTGCCTCCCGGATCGATTATCATCGATGGGGCTATAAGGCACCCCTCTATTTTGCATTGGGGTTGCTCGGCCTCTTGCTCGTCCTCGTGCCCAACATTGGGCATGAAGTCAACGGCGCCCGCCGCTGGATCAAGATTGGTTCCCAGACACTCCAGCCTGTCGATTTTGCCCGAGTTGGTTTGGTGATCTACCTTGCCTTTTTGCTCTCCAAACCGAGGCAAAAACTGGAACAGTTTAGTAGCGGCTTGTTGCCATGCATGGTGGCGGTAGGACTCATGGTGTTGTTGCTTTTCTTGCAACCGAACATGAGCAGCGCCATCGCGATCACGGTGATCGCAGGATTGATGTTGCTGGTGGGGAGGATCCCGTTTCGGCACCTCGGGTTGTTACTTGTACCCGCCGCGGTCGCCATTCCTGTATTAGGGAAAGGATATCAATCTGCCCGGATCGAGAACTGGCTGGCTTATTGGAAAACCGGAGCAGGATTAGACACAGCGAATTATCAAATGGACCAATCTCTAATTTCAATTGGTTCAGGAGGTTTATGGGGTAAGGGTCTCGGCGTGAGTGACCAAAAATGGGACTTTCTGCCCGACGCCCGTACCGACTTTATTTTTGCAATTCTTGGAGAAGAGCTTGGGTTTTTTGGAGCCCTCATTGTGATCGGCTTGCTGCTTTTAGTTTTTTGGCGGTCTTATCAAATCTCACGTACCGCCCCCGATC
>JABDJR010000496.1 GCA_013003415.1 Candidatus Eiseniibacteriota bacterium
GGTTAGCTGGATCCTTCTTGGCGTATTGGGCCTGGGCCTGATGCTTGGGGCTCCGCTTATGGCTCAGAATCATGATGACCACAGCCATGACGATGTTACCGACGAAGTGGTTGACCACGGAGACCACGGAGCCGCCGACCATGGTGATGGGCACGGAGATGGCCACGGAGAGCACGGCGATGATCATCACGAGGGTGGTGTCCTGCATTTCCCAACCTTGGTGCGCCTTATCGCCGACGTCATTGAACCGGGCGACAAGGAACTTCACAGCGCCGACGAAGCCAAAAACCCCGTAGCCAAGTTCCTTTGGAAATTTGAGGATCCTATCTATAGCGGGATCCTCATTCTTATTTTGGGCCTTTTGTTCGCCACGGCCAGCCGCAAGCTTGAGCTTATCCCCGGCCCCCTCCAAAACTTCTGCGAAGTGTTGGTCGAAGGGCTCGACAACTTCATTCGCGGGGTCATTGGCCCCGAGGGCAGGAAGTTTGTTCCGTTCCTAGGAACCCTCGGCATTTACGTTTACGTGCAAAACATCTTCGGACTGATTCCGCTGATGAAGTCTCCCACCTCAATTGTGGAGACCACCGCCGCCCTAGCTATCTGCGTTTTTGTTTACGTGCAGTTCAACGCAGTTCGCATGCAGGGCATTGGCGGCTACTTTTATCATTTGGCCGGCGAGCCGAAAGATGCGGTGGGTTGGGGTATGGCCCCGCTTATGTTCCCGCTTCACGTTATTGGTGAACTCGCCAAGCCCCTCAGTCTTGCCTTGCGTCTGTTTGGAAACGTTATGGGAGAAGACCTTCTCATTGTTGTGTTCGCCGGTTTGGGGGTCAGTATGTTGGCCTTTACCAACCTGCCCATCGGTTTCCCCTTACATTTACCGTTTATGTTCCTGGCCTGTCTCACAACCTTGATTCAGGCCCTGGTGTTCATGCTCTTGAGCACCATTTATATCGCTTTGGTAATGCCTCATCATGACCACGAAGAGGCGCATTAATAAAAGTCTCTAGAAGGAGAGCTGACATGGATAACCCGATTCAACTTGCCTTGCCCTTAGCCCTTGGCCTCGCTGCCATTGGTTCCGGTCTCGGTCTCGGTCGCGCTATTGGCGGTGCGATGGAAGCCATGGGACGCCAGCCCGAAGCTATTGGACGTATTCAGACGGCCATGATCATCGGTGCTGCGTTTATCGAAGCTTTGACGATTTACGTCTTCGTTTCGATGTTCCTGTTCCTGGGTAACTAAAACACCCAGGTAACTCGTGAAGATCTAATCTTCGCGGAGGCCTTTCCATGAATATTCAACTCGATGTTCTCGTAACTCAGATCATCGGTTTCATCATTGTTCTGATGGTTCTGCGCAAGTTTGCGTGGGGCCCCATCCTGCAGAACCTTGATGCTCGCCGGGAGCGCATCAAAAACGATGTCGATGCCGCCGAGCAGCTCAAGCATGACGCTGAAACCCTAAAGCTGAAGTACGAAGAAGAAATGAAGTCCATCGAGGCCCAGGCCCGGGAGCGGATTCAGCTCGCGGTGTCCGAAGGGCAAAAGGTGGCCGAAGAAATCCGAGCCGAAGCTCGCGCAGAAGCCCAGCAACTTCGCGAGAAAACCAAAGCCGACATTGAAATGGAGTACAAGAAGGCGCAAGCCTCCCTCCATCAAGATGTTGTTCAAATGGCTTTGGGAGCGGCCGGACACCTCGTTGGGGAGTCCCTCGACGACGACGGCCATCGCAAACTTGTGGATAAGTTTTTGGCAGAGCTACCCGGAATGAAAACGTCGTAAACCATGCTCGATATCGCTGTTGCTCGCAAATACGCTAAGGCGCTGTTTGAGGTGTCACTCAGAGAAGGCAATGCTGATCGGATTAGCTCCGATTTGCATAGTCTCCTGGAGTTAAGGGATTCCGATCCCTCCTTCATGGCCTTCTTGGTTTCGCCTGAAGTGGCCACCGATCCTAAACACGAATTCATTGGGGCGGTCTTCGAACCGCGCCTGGATCCGATGGTGATCGGTTTTTTGCGGCTGCTTGTCGACAAAGGCAGAATCGTTAACCTGCCTTCCATTTGCGAAGTGTTTCAAATCCTATCTGAGGAACATCGCGGTTTGGTCCGCGCTCAGGTGATCTCGGTGACGCCCATTTCGGCCAGCCAAGAGACCAAGCTCAAACAAGAACTAGGCCGGCTTTCAGGTAAAGAAGTCATTCTTGAAAGCAAGCTCGATCCTTCTATTCTCGGGGGAATTATTGTTCACCTGGGAGACAAAATTATCGACCGTAGCGTTCGCGGCGGTCTCAAGAGTCTGAACCATCATCTGATGGAACAAAGTACGGCTACAAACTAGCCCGAGGACCGGTTATGTCATTCCGACCCGAAGAAGTCAGTGCAGTCATTCAAAAAGAGCTTTCCAAATACTCCAAGAAACTGGAGATGGAAAGCCGCGGTTCCATTCTCCAAGTGGGTGACGGTATTGCCCGCGTCTGGGGTCTCGAAGAGGCCATGGCGGGTGAGCTTTTAGAGTTCCCCGGTGGCGTTATGGGAATGGTCTTGAACCTTGAAGAAGACAACGTCGGTGCCGTGTTGTTCGGCGACGACACGGGCATTAAGGAAGGTGACACGGTTACCCGCACGGGTAAGGTGGCTCAGATTCCTGTAGGGGATGCGCTCATTGGGCGTGTGGTCAGTCCCCTTGGTCAACCCTTAGACGGCAAGGGCCCCATCGTCACGGATAAATTCCGTGTGTTGGAGGGCGAGGCTCCTGGCGTCATCGACCGTCAGCCGGTAACGCAGCCGGTGCAAACCGGCCTCAAGGCGGTCGACTCTATGATTCCGATCGGTCGCGGTCAGCGTGAGTTGATCATCGGTGACCGTCAAACCGGTAAGACCGCCATTGCGCTCGATACGATCATCAACCAAAAAGAATCCAACAAAACCGACCGCCCCTTGTTCTGCATCTATGTGGCCATCGGCCAAAAGCAGTCGACGGTGGCCCAGGTGGTGGCAACCCTAGAAGAGCATGGAGCCATGGAATACACCACGGTAGTTGTGGCCGGTGCTTCCGATCCCGCTCCTCTCCAGTTCATTGCTCCCTATGCGGGCGTGACCATTGCCGAGGAGATCATGTACTCGGGTCGCGACGCTTTGGTGATCTACGATGATCTTTCCAAACATGCGGTGGCTTATCGTCAGCTTTCCCTTTTGCTTCGTCGTCCTCCAGGACGTGAAGCCTACCCGGGTGACGTTTTCTACCTTCACTCCCGTCTCTTGGAGCGCGCGGCGCGTCTCTCCGATGAGCGTGGTGGTGGTTCGGTAACCGCACTTCCTATTATTGAAACCCAAGCCGGTGACGTTTCGGCCTACATTCCTACCAACGTGATTTCGATTACCGACGGTCAGATCTTCCTTGAGAGTGATCTGTTCTATTCGGGTGTTCGCCCTGCGGTGAACGTGGGTATTTCGGTGAGTCGTGTGGGTGGTAACGCACAGACCAAGGCCATGCGTTCGGTGGCCGGTTCGCTTCGTCTCGACTTGGCCCAGTACCGCGAGCTGGCAGCGTTTGCTCAGTTCGGATCCGACCTCGATAAAGCGACCCAGGCTCAGTTGAGCCGTGGTGAGCGTATGGTTGAGCTCTTGAAGCAAGACCAGTACGTACCGCTCAAGTTTGAAGATCAGGTGATCATCATCTTTGCCGGTACCCAAGGTTTGCTCGACGACCTCGAGGTTTCGGATATTCAGCGTTTCGAGAAGGAGTTCTTAGAGTTTATCTACAAGGACTTCGCCGACATTCCCCACGAGATTTCCAACAGCAAAGTCGTGTCGGATGAAACCAAAACGAAATTGACTCAGGCAGTGGCCACCTTCAAAACCAAATTCAAGAAGTAATCGATGCCAAGCTTAGCCGATATCAACAGACGTATTAAAAGCGTCAAAAACACGCAGCAGATCACCAAGGCCATGGAAATGGTCTCGGCGGCTAAGTTGCGTCGCGCCCAAGAGCGTCTAGAGGCGGCACGCCCCTACGGTCATAAGCTGACCGAAATGCTCGAGAATCTGGCCGCGGTGGCAGCCGATACCAACCACCCTCTCTTCGAGAAGCGACCGGTTCAGAAACGAGCCTTAGTTGTGATCGCCGGGGACAAGGGGTTGGCCGGCTCCTACAACGCCAACGTGATTCGTCGGGCTGAAGGCTTTTTGAAATCTGGGAACGATGTCGAAACCCATCTGATTACGGTTGGAAAGCGTACGCGCGACTACTTCACACGTCGCAGCGCTCCCATTCTCAAGTCCTACGCCGAGCTCGGCGACCAGGTAGACATTCTAAAAGCCCAAACCATCAGTCGCGAGATCATGGGTTACTACCTCTCCGGCGAAGTCGACGAGATCATGGTCTTGGGGACACGATTCATTTCAGCCATGACACGCTCGATCACCCTCGAGACGTTTCTACCAATCGAACCCCCCGTGGGTAAGGCTGAAGTCACCAACTATATTTTTGAGCCGGATGCGGCCAGCATTTTTGCGAACCTCGTCCCGCGCTATGTCGCCAACAGTTTGCTTATGAGCTTGTTGGAGTCGAGCGCTTCCGAGCATGGCGCCCGCATGGTGGCCATGGGAGCTGCCTCCACCAACGCCAGAGACATGATCGGGCGACTGACTTTAATTCGGAACCGCGCACGACAGGCCGCCATTACGAAAGAGATTTCGGAAATTGTGGGCGGCGCCGAGGCGCTGAGCTAACAGTTTGACGAAGCCAAGGGAAGAATTTCCCGGCTTCTTTGGAACCCAGGCCCTAGCGGCCGGAGATCGACCATGAGTAAGAATATCGGCAAAGTGAAGCAGGTGATTGGACCGACAGTGGACGTAGAGTTTCACTCGGACAACCTGCCCAACATTCTAAACGCCCTCATCATCGAGGACCCTGCCCGTAAGATCCGCGTAACCCTGGAAGTCGCCACCCATGTAGGTGACAACGTGGTGCGTGCGATTGCCATGGAGTCCACCGACGGACTGACTCGCGGCATGGACGTTCTCGACACGGGAGCCCCCATTTCGGTTCCCGTGGGCGAGCAGTGCTTAGGACGTATCTTTAACCTGCTTGGTGAAACCATCGATAACGCAGGGCCGGTTGCGAAACCGGAAAGCCGCCTTCCTATTCATCGTTCTGCTCCCGCTTTGGAAGATCAATCCACCGAGACGGCTATTTTCGAAACCGGTATCAAAGTTGTCGACCTGCTTGCTCCCTACGCTAAGGGCGGTAAGGTTGGTCTCTTTGGTGGTGCCGGTGTGGGTAAGACGGTTCTGATTCAGGAACTCATTCACAACATCGCCAGTGAGCACGGTGGTTACTCCGTGTTCTGCGGGGTGGGTGAGCGTACGCGTGAAGGAAACGATCTTTTCCTTGAAATGACCGAGTCCGGCGTTATTTCCAAAACCATCATGGTCTTTGGTCAGATGAACGAGCCTCCCGGAGCCCGTCTCCGTGTTGCTCTTTCCGGTCTTACTCAAGCCGAGTACTTCCGTGATGAAGAAGGTCGTGACGTTCTCGTCTTCATCGATAACATCTTCCGTTTTACTCAGGCAGGTTCTGAGGTGTCGGCCCTTCTCGGACGTATGCCTTCGGCGGTGGGTTACCAGCCAACCCTGTCTACCGAGATGGGTGCCCTTCAAGAGCGCATCACCTCGACCAAGAAGGGTTCGATTACGTCGGTACAGGCCATTTATGTGCCTGCGGACGACTTGACCGACCCTGCGCCGGCTACGGCGTTCTCTCACTTGGATGCCACCACGGTGCTGTCGCGTCAGATCGCCGAGCTTGGAATTTATCCCGCGGTCGATCCCCTCGATTCCACCAGTCGCTTGCTCGACCCTCGCATTGTGGGACAAGAGCACTACGATATTGCTCTCAAGGTTCAGGTCACGCTCCAGCGTTACAAAGATCTTCAGGACATCATCGCCATTCTTGGTATGGATGAGCTTTCGGAAGAAGATAAGCAGACGGTGAACCGGGCCCGTCGCCTGCAACGTTTCTTGTCCCAGCCCTTCTTTGTGGCTGAGGCCTTTACGGGAACGCCTGGTAAGTACGTAAAGCTTGCGGACACTGTGAAAGCGTTCAAGGAAATCGTAGAAGGCAAGCACGACGATCTTCCCGAGCAGGCATTCGCCTATGTCGGAACCATTGAAGAAGCGGTTGCGAACGCCGAAAAGATTGCGGCAAAGGTCTAAGGAAGCATCATGGCAGCGCCCTTTCGTCTCTCCGTCATCACCCAAGCCAGAACTCTTCTTACCGACGAAGTGACGTCGGTTACGGCTCCCGGTTCCGAGGGTTATCTGGGAATTTGGGCCAATCACGCGCCCTTGGTAACCATGCTGGTTCCAGGTCGCCTGACGATCAAAGATCTGCAAGGAAACGAAAAGGTCTACTCCATCAGTGGCGGCTTCTTGGAAGTCTCGCGAAATGTGGTGACTCTCCTGGCTGACTCGGTAGAGGCCCCGACGGACATCGATAAAGAGCGGGCCAAAGCTGCTGCCAAGCGCGCTCGCGAGCGTCTAGCCAAGCGCGGACCGGGTATCGTTGACATCGACATGACGCGTGCCGAGGCTGCGTTGCAGCGCGCTCTCAATCGCCTCAAGCACGCCCGTTAGGTAGAGCCCTGCCTCCGAAACCAGAACCCTCTGTTTCCCTTCCCAGCATGATTGCGCGTTGGATTGGATACTATCTCTGGAATCACTCGGAACCGGATCACCTCCCCATTGTCTACGATAGTCCCGGAACATCACCAAGAGTGTCGTTCGCTTTAAAGGTCATCACCGCCGGCGTTGTTGGTGTTGCCCTATCGATTGGCACCATGGGAGGCATTGCTTGGCTTCGTATGAGTCACCTCGCCACAGTTTTTCAGAATCCTGAAGACCAAGTCTCGCTTTCCGAAACCTCCTGGGCTCTCCGCGAAACTCCAAACGAGGAATTTTGGATGAAGCTCTACCCGGGTTATGAAGCGAGCTTCCAGGCGGCGGCCAAGTCGGTAGAGGCGGGGAAGAACGATCTGCGAACGCTGCATGAAGAATTCTCCAAACTTCGACCCAAACTCAATCCTCTGGGCCCGCCCGCCCGCTATCTCGAAGCAAAGCCCATGATGGAACCTCTGAGAAAGGCTCTCGATCAGGTCCGACCTTGGCACCGGCAGACCCTGCTCTATCAAGAGATCCTTTTAGATCTGGAGGCCTATGAGGCCATCACCCCTCGGGGGACGGCGGAGGGTCAGATCGGTGAGATCGGCTCTGAGGAGCTGATCACGATCACGATCGAGGACGGAAACGGGCGCCCGGTCTTCGTTTCTCCTCGGCTAAGTAAAGGCCAGGCCTTCAGTTTCCCCATGGACCGGACCTATAGGGTCCGCCTCCAGATTTGGGAAAAAAGCGCCTCCGGAGTGGCGGCCGGAGAGTCAAAAACCTTCTCCTTGACCTCCTGGCCCAATGCGCCGATTGTCTTTAGGGGGATTCGGACCCCCGTATCCCTTGTATTCGACAACGAGATCACTCGCCTGGTACCCGATCTCAAGCAAGTTAGCGCGTTTGCCTTGGCTCAACTCCAAATCTAGGAACTCATGTCGGTTCGATTCCAAAGCATCTCCAAAACTCCCAGCGTCGTCGTGGGTGTTCTATGTCTTGTTCTTGCTGGAATGCTGACGGCTTGTGGTGGCAGCACCGAAGTTGTGGTGAAAGTCTCCGATGAGGAAGGCTCACCGATCGCAGGCGTTTCCATTAGTCAGGTGGGTGGCTCGTCTGATCTAGGAACCACGGATGTAGACGGATTGGTGACCATCGTGCCTGAAGTGGGCGACGACGA